>CAMWIZ010000141.1 GCA_947174455.1 uncultured Clostridia bacterium
ATCCAAGGTTTTGGTCAAGCTTTTTTAGCTTGTATTTCCATCAGTTTAACAATAATGAAAATTCAAGCAAGGCAATGCAAAGCTTTGGTTTTACATTGCCTTATTTTAAAACATATCCGACTTTTTTCATTGCCTTGTCAAGTGTTCTTTGTGAAAACTTTTGTGCAATTTCATCAGCCTTTGTGTAGCATTCCTGTAGGTATGCTTTGTCTGCAATGTATTTCTCATAACGCTCTCTTATAGGTCGTAGTGCTTCAACGACTGCCTCACCTACTGTTGTTTTAAAGTCACCGTAACCCTTGCCGTCAAAGTCCTTTTCTATCTGCTCAAAGCTTAGACCGGTAACAGCAGAGTAGATACCCATAAGATTGTTAATGCCCTCCTTACCGTCTGCATAGCGTACAATCGCTTCGCTGTCGGTAACGGCACGCTTGAACTTTTTCATAATAGTTTCAGGTGAGTCCATAAGCGTAACGCAGGCATTCACGTTTTCATCTGATTTGCTCATCTTTTTGGTTGGGTCTTGCAGTGACATAACCCTTGCACCGTTCTTGGGAATATATGCCTCAGGCACCTTGAATACGTTGCCGTATATTCCGTTGAAACGCTCGGCAATGTTTCTTGTTATCTCAAGGTGCTGTTTCTGGTCTGCTCCAACAGGAACCATATCTGCCTGATAAAGCAAAATATCCGCCGCCATAAGTGTTGGGTATGTAAACAGACCTGCGTTTACATTGTCTGCGTGTTTCGCTGACTTGTCCTTAAATTGCGTCATTCTTGAAAGCTCGCCAAACTGCGTATAGCAGTTTAAGAGCCATGCAAGCTGAGCGTGTGTTGTAACGTGACTTTGGATAAAGAAAACGCTTTTTTCTGCATCTATGCCGCAGGCAAGAATTGATGCATATGCATCAAGAATATTTTTTCTGAACGTTGCAGGGGTCTGCCTTACAGTTATGGTGTGCAGGTCTGCAAGGGCATAAATGCAGTTGTATTCCTCCTGCATAACGGTCCAGTTCTTAATTGCTCCAAGGTAGTTGCCGAGTGTAATTGTGCCTGATGGCTGTATTGCACTGAATACAATTTTTTTCTTTTCTGTCTGCTGTTCCATAATACTTATTTTCCTTTATGTGTATTTTTTATAGATTTTTAGCCATTTCACCCAAAATGGTGATTCCTTTTTCAAGCTGTTCGTCGGTTGGAGTAGAGAAGTTGATTCTAAAAGAATGTGTTTCGTCTGTTTCCTGTGCCATGAATGCTGTTCCCGGAACGACACATACTTTGTTTTTTACTGCGTCTGTGCAAAACTTTGGCATATCAACTTCGTGAGGAAGCTCGCACCATATGAAAAGTCCTCCGTCAATTTTGTGGTAAGTGATGTTCGGGACAAGATGTTTGTCAAGTAAATTCATGGCAAATGTCGCCTTTTTTCTGTAAACCTCCTGCAGATTCTCCAAGTGCTTGTCAAAGTCATACTTTGTAACAAATTCATGGCAAACTATCTGTGACCACATATTTATATGTACGTCCTGACCCTGCTTGCATACAACCATTTTTTGAATAACCTCGGCAGGGCCGATAACGTAGCCGACACGCATACCGGGGGAGATAACCTTCGAAAAACTGCCGGAATACATGACAATGCCGTCAGTATCGAAGCTCTTTATGCAGGGCAAAAACTCACCTCTGAAACGCAAATCACCATAAGGGTTATCCTCTATGATAAGCACGTTATATTTTCTTGCAAGCTCATAAACAGCCTTTCTTTTTTCAAGGCTCATTGTAATGCCCGACGGATTTTGAAAGTTTGGAATAGTGTAGATGATTTTTGCCTTAGGTTCGTTTTTTAGAGTTTGTTCAAGGGCATTTACATCCATTCCGTCAGGCTCTATTGGAACACCGACCAAACGTGTGTTATATGAGCGGAATGTATTAAGAGAACCTATAAACGAGGGGTTTTCGCAGATAACCGTATCGCCCTCGTTTAAAATGGACTTTGATACCAAATCCATAATTTGCTGTGCACCTGATGTTATCAGAATATCATCGTTGTCCGTTCCTACGCTGTGCTTTTTCTTCATATAATCCTTGAGAAAACATCTAAGCGGAGTATAACCCTCGGTTAGTCCGTACTGCAAAGCAGAAATAGGGTCTTCCCGGAGAATTCTCTCGGATATTTCAGCTATTTCCTTTACGGGGAAAGCCTCCGGTGCAGGGTTGCCTGCCGACAAGGAAATCACGGAGGGGTCGGAGGAGTACTTAAAAATCTCTCTAATAGCAGAGGGTTTAAGCGACTGAACTCTGTCAGAAAATGTATATTGCATATTACGTCATACCACCTTTTTGCAAAGCAGGTTAAGTGCCTGTTAAATTTAAAATATATGATTATACCGCACACTGTTGCTGCACAGTTTTGCCCATAATCTTCCTTATTATTTTATCACAAAGCATTTGTATAATCAACAGAAAATAAGAAGAATACACCTTACAGTCATACATTTGTTTTATTAGGTACAAGGAGTTATTATCTAAATACCTCTGTACGTCCATATTTTGGAAATTCCTAATTTTATATACGGTTAGCAAAGCAAAAAGTCCAGAGACCGAGCTGTTTCCCGGTCTTTGGACTTTCGTATTGTACGCTTATTTAAATTGATTTTAGTGATTCGTTCTCTGACTCGGATTTCGATGTATCGGACGAGTTTTTGACGCTTCCTGACTGCTTATCACTGTTCGTTGCTTGTTCTGTGTCGGAAGTCTTTTTACTGCTGTTTGATTTGTCGCTGTCTGTTGCTTTATCTGTGTCGGAAGTTTTTGACTTGTCGCTGTCTGTTGGCTCGTCCGTGTCGGTATCGGTTTTTGCAATGTAGTAGAAATCATCGTTTGGCAATGCACCACCAATGCTGCTTTTGTCAAATTTATAGAGTGTAATGATAGTGTCCTCTGCCAAGTCTTTCATCTCATCATTGACTACACAGGTGAGGTTACAGTTTTTAATCGCACTCTTTGCAAGTTCGGCACTGTCTGCAATACCGTATTTTTCCATAAGCTTGCAAGAATCCGCAAGGTAGTCCTCGGTATATGCAACAGATTCTTTATATTCCTTTAGAAAAGCGTCTACAGACTCGGTGTTCTTTTCAGCAAATTTTTTACTTACTATAATACACTCTTTTACAAGCTTGCCGTCGTTTGCGTCTTCCCACTCCTTTGAAATATCCAAAGAATAGTTGTACTTATTTTCCTTGCTTACCTGTGCTGCGTAGGGTTCAGGCAAAAGAACAAAATCTGCCTTGCCGTCCTTTACAGACTCTAAAAGCTCGTCAATGTCATCTGTGTATTCAACCTTTATGTCCTTTTTGATATCAATATTATTTATATCTAAAATATAGCTGAAGAGGTACTCTGTAATTTCGTCACCTTTGTAAGCGTAAACGGTCTTTCCCTTTAAGTCCTCAATGCTTTTAACGGTCTTGCCGTTCTCCAGCAGATACAAATCGCCGTAACCGACAGCCGCCGCAATCTGTACACTGCCGTCCGTTTCCTTGTATATTTTAGTTGCTAAATCAATGGAGCAGGAGGCGATATCGACCTTATTATTCTTAAATGCTTTTATAAGCTCATCCGAGCTTTTTGCGTATTCAAAGCTATAGTCGTTGGCGGCTTTATCTTTATCAGCATCACCCATAAGCTTAGCAAGTCCCATGGACGGTGTTCCTGTAAATGACATAACGCTAATTTCTGTCTTTTCTGCTTTATCCGGAGTTTCCTTTACATCAGGTACAGTGGGGGTATCCGGGGTGTCGGGAGTATCCGGTTTATCAGGCGTGTCAGCGGTTTCAACCGTAACAGAACTCTCCACAACCGACTGGGTTACGGTTTCCTGTGACGAAACTTCGTTAATTTTGTCATCGTCCTGTCCGCAGGCGGTGCAGCTTACCGCAAGCATAGCCACCATAATTAAACAAAAAATTCTTTTCATATTAAGTCCCCTTTCCAAATTGAAGCCATACCACACAAACAACGCATTTTGTGCATACTTTTCGACATACTCATGGCTATTGTGATGTACTGCCATAACGGTAATATCTTACCGACTTTTCAATTATATTACATCTGAGTTCAATTATCAAGGGGATTTTATCACATAAAGGTTATGATTATATG
>CAMWIZ010000142.1 GCA_947174455.1 uncultured Clostridia bacterium
GCTCCACCTATTTACCGATATTTACACATAACTATAATATTCTGATAAACACCCTAGTTATCTTTTTCTTCTTCCCCGATGTTTTTCAGGATTTTCGGCAGAATTACACCTGTCAGACCGCTGCGCCTAAATGCATTCATACCAATGTTCGTCACCTGGGTATTGGACAAATCCAAAACTCCGGTCAAAGAAGTAGCGTCCATTGCCGCCTGCTTGTTAATTGTAACAAGACTTATTGCCTGAGAAAAATCAATCTTTACAACACATTATATCGACCCATATTATAGTTAGGGGAGCCATCATGATAGGTAACTGCTCCATTTTGTTCCTTGGCGTAAGTATACTCGTCTGTGAATCCTTCCCTCGCAATTTCCGTCACGGTATCCGAAATTTTGAGAGAAAAAGATAGGTTTTTTGTCAGGATTTATTTCCGCAAACCATCCTTTTGAAATTCCGTAATATATACCGTCTTGGATTACCATTGTATCTGTCGGCACCTCAATACTCTGACTTTCTGTTGTGAATGTTTCATCAAATTCAGTTGCATAAACTTCGACCGGAATCAAACCAATCAGCAAGCATACCAACAATATAAGACTCCATACGCGTTTTTTCTATAGAATAGTATTTCCTCCAAAAACAAACTTGTTGCAAGTAACATAAAGTGAGTATCTTAATTTGTGTGACACTCTTCTACATGTAATTATACTCAGAGGCGCTGAATTTGTCAACTAGAAAAGAGATAAGGTTACGTGATGGTGTATAATAAAACTTGACACAATCCAGACAATCAAAGTATATTAAAATAAGAAGGAGAGTGTCAAAAATTGGAACAGGAAAACAGTATAGATGAGGAATTTAAGAAGCAGGCTGTAAAGCTGGAAAAAGAAATAGGAAACACAGCGGCTGCCAAGGAGTTGGGTGTTCCTAAAGGAACATTAGGAACATGGATGCGTAAAGCAAGAGCAAGAGCAAGAGCAGGAGAAGTAGACACAGGATCCGGAACTCGCACTCCCGAGGAGTCGCTGAATCTTGCACAGCAGCTGCAAGCAGCAAATAAGCGAATAAAAGAACTGGAGGCGCGTTGTAAAATGAACGTGCAACTATAAACAAAAAATAGCCCACAACGATGATCTATGGTATAATTAATATGCTAACAAAAACATACCGAAAGGATCACGCTATGGACTGCACAAATTATACCACAGAAAGAAGAAGAGGTTAACACTTGACTTTTGAAGAAAGAGTAATTATCCAGACAAGATGGAATGACGGCTGGAATAACAATCAAATAGCCAAGGAAATCGGTTGCTCTTACAACTGTATCAAGACCGAGAATGCACGGGGCATGACGCATCCAGCCATGAACAAATAATCCATTGGCTGTACGGAAGGATTCTACAGGAAAAACCATTACAGCAATAAATAAATTCATGACGAGCACTGCAATAATAATCTCGTCTGCTTTATAAGAATCCCCGAGCCAGATATCACCAATAAACGGATTAAGCAAAACAGTTAGACAATTCCATCTATTCCGTCAATCATTTCGCCTGTTTTCCAGCCCGCCATCGCCATGTAATTCATCGCTTCTGCGGCTTCTGATGCGGAAAATTTAGTTTTTGAACCCATCTCACGAGCCTTGTCGCTGAGGAACTTTAAGCTTCCTAATACCCATCTTTTATCGCACTCTGAACGGTGTTACCGCTCTGTGCGTAATATGCTGCAAACTTGCATTGGCCATACTCAGTTTTTTGCTCACGGTATCACCGTCCTTTTTTTAATTGGATAAAACAAAAGGCTAAGCCGAGGCTTAACCTTTTGCAGAAAAATTTAATATCTCTTTAAAATATATCCCGGTCCCTCAGTAGTGCTGCCGTTAGCTGTATTTGTTGCCATATAATGTGAACCATTGTAATCATAGAACAACTTAATTCCATATTCGTACCACATATATTTTGGGGAGCCCGGATAAATATAAACAGAATACAAATAACAATCCGATGTAGAATCACTGTACTGATATTCTACACTTTCATAGGACGAATTTATGCCGCTTTCTAAGTTTTTAACCTCGTCTGTGAACACATTTTCTACAGTAACTCGACCAATAGATACACCCTTTGAAACTTTAATTAGAAAACGATAATACGATCCATCAACCCAATAGCTTGCACAGTCGATCACAGAATGGTCTTCAACATAAGATGCACTCATTAACTGTACAGACTCTGTATTCTCAGTCGCAAATGCAGGAACAACAGACATAACAATCATTACAGCACACAATGCAACCAGCGACAATGTTTTTGATATTTTTTTCATAGTTTGTTACCTCACTTCATAAATTATTTTGTTTGAACGTCCCAACAACTACAATATACATCACAATATTATAAAAGTCAATAGATTTTGACAAATATATTCAATAAATTTATTTAGATAAAACAAAACCGCCCTGAAAACAGGACGGCTGTGTTACCAAAAGGGGATGCAGTGAACAAAACAAAGTAGTCGCACGTGGTAATTCGAACAGAATTTGAACCCGTGTTGTCGACGTGAAAGAGCGACATCTTAACCTCTTGACTATCAGGTCATTCAGCACAGTGGGCGGACGCAGCTGAACACCTCCGTGAGCATAAATACATACCTAAAAATTCTCATACAGGGTTCAAATTCACACACTTTCAAGTATAAATTCAAATCACAATCAATATAAATTTAACAGACAACCAAAAGGCCCTGGGTAAGCCCTATAAATATGAGTGGAGGTATCGCTTGTGCAAAAATATAATGAAATTAACAGCAAGGAACAGGAAGCTATAAAGATTATCAGAGCAATTCTATTGGGTACAGCAATAGGTCTTGCGGTTTGTGCCGCCCTGCTGTCATTAAGCTCAATGATATTTGTAAAGGTGGGTTTTTTGCCCACTGATATGCTTTTCCCCATAACCACCGCACTCGGAACAGTAGGGGCTTTTTTTGCAGGCTGCCTAACCCTTGCCGCTTATAAAAAGCGTGGTCTACTGCTCGGGTGTGCGGCAGGTTTTCTTATGTTTATCATCGTTCTTATAACAGGGGCTGTCAGAGGCAGTGACAGCTACGGAATAAGTACTATAACTAAGGGAATAATGTTTACGCTTGCGGGAGGTATCGGCGGTGTGCTAAAGGTTAATGCCGCCACAAAGGTAAAGCGTCACTGATAAGTCTTTTGTATCTATGCAGTTGATGTCAGGCTTAGTCCTTTCATAGTAATAGTTTTCGTTATCCTCTCATCTGTTATTTCATTCAAGAAAAGAAGTGGCGGAGATAGCTAACTCTGCCACTTCTTCTCGGTTTATACAATTTTCTTAATTTCCTTAACCATATCCTCTAATATATCAGAAGGATCATACTTAAACATATAGTCAAACAAACGCAGTATATTTTCCTCAAACTTTTCAGGAAGAATCTTACATTTCTCCTTACATATGCTTACAAGCTTCTTCTCACCGGGATGTGTCATCTCATTAACTGCAAAAATAACATCAAAATAGCTTTCCAAAAAAGCGGTTACTCTGTGGTTAACACTTACGTAATCATGTCTGTCAAAAGCCTTTTTAATTTGCTTATCATAAGACGGTAATGCACCGCTAAGAAGATTCATGTTTCTCTCAATGATATGCTCCTTCAAATTTTCAGGGTAAGGAACATCACACTTTTCCTTCAGCTGCGATAATCTTCCTGTTTTATCAAAAATAATCTCACAGGTACGCAGGTTGTGCCAAAAACAAGTGGTATATCCGTTGGAAATGCGTCCGTTGATTAGGACAGCGTCCAGATATCTGGCAAACTCGTCCACATATCGGTAAATAATATCCATACCTACCCCGTTATCGAGAATCACATTGTCCTCATACTCAAAGTAGTGATTTCCGATTTCCATCTGAGTACAGTGACCGAACAAAATAGCCTGACGAACCTTTTCCTCAACCTCACCTGTTACGTATACATACAAGTCGTAGTCTGACCTTTCGTCGTCGTTACCAGATGCACGGGAGCCGCCAAGTGCCAATGCCTCAACCTGCTCCAATTCTCTAAAACCATCATAAATTTCGTTAATATCCACAATCCGACCTCCTATATAAAAACTTTTTTAAACTATATATAAATAATACAAC
>CAMWIZ010000143.1 GCA_947174455.1 uncultured Clostridia bacterium
GTCTGAGTGATGCACCGATCTTTTCAAGTGCTTTTACCGCCTTATTAACGGCATTTGACGCCTGCTCATCGGTGAGCGTTCCCTCAGAACTTCTTAGTATCAGGCTAAATGCAACACTCTTTTTGCCCTCTTCAATCTGCTTGCCCTCGTAAACATCAAACAGTTTTATGCTTTCAAGGTTCTTTCCTGCCGCTGATGAAATTGCCTTTTCCAGCTCCAAAACAGGGATTTTCTTATCGCAAATAACAGCTATATCTCTTGTTACTGCCGGGTACTTTGGCAGAGGTGAGTAATGCTTCTCTGTCTGTGCATATTCGTACATGGTATCAACATTCAAAGAGAAACAGTAAATTCTTGTTCCAATGCCGTAATTTTCGGCAACCTTGGGGTGAATCTCACCTATAATGCCCAACTGCTCACCGTTAATACTCAGTACCGCACAGCGACCGGGGTGGTAGCCAAACTGACTACTGTCAGCCTTTATGTCATAGTTATAAACTCCGCTGCGTGACAAAACCTGCTCTGCAATTCCCTTTGCTTTAAAGAAATCTACACCGCCGCCGTAAAGTCCGACCGTCAAAACATTTTTCTCCAACGGAAGCTTATCGGGAGTTGTAGGAATATATTCCCTTGCAACCTCAAAAAGATATGCACTTTCGTTACGGTTATTGTAATTTTTCGCAAGAATCTCCAGCATTGACGGCAAAGCCGTGGTTCTCATAATAGACGTATCCTCACCGAGAGGGTTTGATATAACAACACTGTTTCTTAAGTTATGATTTTCAGGCATCATAACCTTATTGTAGTATTTGGGACTGATAAAAGAGTAGGTCATGATTTCACTGACACCGAGAGAAATAAGCGTATCGGCTATATTTTTGTCAAATTTCTGACGGTCACTGTACTTACCCTGTGCCCCACCCTTAATAGATGTGGATGAAATTACGTTATAGCCGTAGAAACGTGCAATTTCCTCTGCAATGTCCGCTTTGTGCTGTAGGTCGGGTCGGAAAGTAGGTGCAACCACCTCATCGTTTTCAACCTTGCACTCAATTTTTTCAAGGATTGTTTTCATCTCGTCTGCTGAAAGGTTTGTGCTAAGGAAGCGGTTAATCCAATCGGGATTAAATGCTATTCTAACCGGCTCTATATTTGAGCGGTTGTCTATGATTGTACCGTCCAGAACATCACCTGCATCAAGAAGCTGTACAAGCTCACACGCTCTGTCAAGTGCCTTTAAGCAAGCATTGGGATCAAGACCCTTTTCATATCGTGAAGATGCGTCGGTTCTCATGCCATGCTCCTTAGCCGTTAGGCGGACAGATGAACCGAGGAAGTTCGCACTTTCAAAGACAATAGTTGTGGTATCGTCCATAATTCCGCTGTATTCTCCACCCATTACACCTGCGAGTGCAACCGGGTTTTCCTCATCAGCGATAACAAGGTTAGATGCACTCAGCTTGCGTTCAACACCGTCAAGCGTTGTAAGCATCTCACCGTCCTTTGCGGTTCTGACATTTATTTTACCGCCCTTAATAAAACGCAAATCAAATGCGTGCATAGGCTGACCGTATTCAAGCATTACATAGTTTGTTATATCTACAATGTTGTTAATGGGTCTTACACCCATTGCACGAAGTCTTTCCCTCATCCACAGCGGTGACGGCTTAACTCTTACATTTTCTATTATTCTTGCACTGTAAATCGGGCAAAGCTCAGGATTATGAATTTCAACGGAAAGCATACCGTCGCAGGACTTGCCTGTCGGTTTAACCTCAGGTGTATGAAGTTTTAGCGGCTTATTATATGTTGCCGCAGCCTCTCTTGCAAGACCGATAACAGAAAAGCAGTCGGGGCGGTTTGAGGTTATTTCAAACTCAACCTTAGTATCATTAAGACCAATAGCCTCCTTGATATCCATACCAAGCTCTGTTTTAAGTTCGGGGTCATTCTGAAGTACAAATATACCGTCCTGTATTGCATATGGGAAGTCATGCACTGTTACACCAAGCTCAGCAACCGAGCAGAACATACCCTCGCTGACAACACCCCTCAGCTTGCCCTTTTTAATCTTTGTGCCGTCAAACAGGTGGGAATTATCCTTACAAACGGGTACATAGTCACCAACGGTAAGATTTGTTGCGGCTGTAACAATCTGAACCTGCTTTTCGCCCAAATCCACCTGACACACAACAAGCTTGTCTGCATCGGGATGTCTGTCTATCTGAAGAACCTTGCCTACAACAATATTATCGACAGCACCGCCTTCCTTTTCAAAGGTTTCAACCTTTGAACCGCTCATGGTCATAGCTTCCGCAAAATCTCTGGGAGCTACTTCGTCAATTTCAACGAACTCCTTTAACCATTTCATTGATAAATTCATAGTCGTACTCTCCCCTCAATTAAAACTGTGACAAAAATCTGGTGTCATTCTCAAAGAACAATCTCATATCATCAACACCGTAGCGACGCATTGCTACACGCTCAAGACCAAGACCGAACGCAAAACCTGTGTACTCCTCTGAGTCTATTCCGCAGTTCTCCAAAACCTTTGGGTGAACCATGCCGCAGCCGAGAATCTCAATCCAACCCTCACCCTTGCACACACGGCAGCCCTTGCCCTTACAGCTAAAGCACTGAACATCTACCTCGGCAGACGGCTCGGTAAACGGGAAATGGTGCGGACGGAAACGAACAACGCTGTCATCACCGTACAAACGCTTGATGAATGTGTCCAGTGTACCCTTTAAGTCAGCAAAGGTGATATCCTTATCAACAACAAGCCCCTCTATCTGATGAAACAGCGGTGAATGCGTGGCATCCACCGCATCGCTTCTGAACACCCTGCCGGGGGAAATAATTCTTATCGGCGGCTTTTGCTTTTCCATAACTCTTACCTGCACAGGTGAGGTTTGGGTTCTAAGCACTATATTGTCTGTGATGTAAAAAGTATCCTGAGTATCTCTTGCAGGGTGATCCTTAGGTATATTCAGAGCCTCAAAGTTGTAGTAATCGTACTCAACCTCAGGACCGTCAACAATCTCAAATCCCATACCGATGAATATTTCCTTAATCTCATCAAGAACAATAGAAAGAGGGTGCTTGTGACCAAGCGGCATTGTATCGCCGGGAAGTGTTACGTCTATTGTTTCCTCTCTAAGCTGATTTTCAAGCTTAGCCTCTGCAAGCTGTTTTTTCTTCTCGTCAATAGCGTTTTCTATGTTTGTTCTTACCTCATTTGCAAGCTGACCGATTATCGGACGCTCCTCAGCAGACAGCTTTCCCATCTGCTTTAAAATAGCGGTAAGCTCACCCTTTTTACCGCAATACTTTACACGAAGAGCCTCCACGCTTTCCTTTAAGTCCGCATTTGCAAGTTCTTGATGTGCCCTTGCACGAATTTCTTCAAGCTTAGCTTTCATAATTATCAATCCTTTCTGTGATGGTTTGGTATCAACCTTGTACAGTATTTAATAAAACATCTTTAAACTACATAGCGTAAAATAGCCTAAAAACCTTTACATACTTTTACAAAGGTTTCGTAGTTTATTAACTGCTTTTTCCGAAAAAATAATCTCCGTAAGTAAACAAAAAGTCCCATGGAAATAAATCCATGGGACGAACATAGCCGTGGTACCACCCAAATTCTGTTTACAAAGCAAACACTCTGTTGGCATTTAACGGTGCCTGCCGTCAGAGCCTACTAAATAACATTCAAGTAAAACCTGAATACAGTTCAACTCTGCCGCTCAAAAGCGAACTTCATCACCACGACTGCAACGGTATGCTTTCAGCCCGAGGACACACCTTCTCTTTTTGCACTCCTTGTGGAAACTACTTTTCTTTATCTCTGCGTTTTACATGTATACATAAAACTGTCTACAATGTAATAGTGTACCATTAAACCGCCGATTTTTCAAGGGGTAATATAAAATTAGTTTTTGAATTTGTGTAGATTTGTAAATTATGTGCTGTACAACGCAGTAATTTTTTTAAGTACACCCTATTTACTATTCTCATCTAAAAATTCACTGCCAAACTGTTTTTCCAACCGTTCTATTAAATAAAGCGTTTTTCCTCAATCTCCTTTAAATCTTCTTTGCTAAGGCTATCAAGATATTGTAGTATCTGCTGAAATATCCTCTGCATATGCTGGAAC
>CAMWIZ010000144.1 GCA_947174455.1 uncultured Clostridia bacterium
TTGTTGCCCGTTACATCTTTGGTTTCCATATACACACGACCCGTCATAACTATTCCCATTTGACTGATTTTATCTCCTGCGTTAAAAATCATTTGCCCTGATGTAAAAGTTCGTTTTTTTCCGTCAAAGCATACAAGCATTTGTTTAATGTCGGTGTCTGAGATGCCATGGAATAACTCTGTCTTTTTTAGCGAATCCAAAAAAATTTTATCATCTTGCATTTTTATCACCTCATGTTGCATTTGACACATACTCTACAGGGAAATTATAGTATTATTATCTCAAATAATCAATACCCTTGATTGTTTGAACGCAAATTTTTCTTGCGTTATTACTTGAGGAACTGCAGACATAAATACGGCTTGACTGATGTATAGTGGTAACAGCAGTCTTTTGTTGTTTTGTACAGTATTTTGTGTATTTTACAAAAGACGCTTTAATCATTATCGGCACTGTATTTAATCGGAGTCCCTACAAAGCGGCATACTGCACTGTGATTGTGCGGTATGGCCTTAATTCCTCGGTTTTCCGGAGAATCAACCATTATTGAATTTTTGTTTTTCCTATTTTCCGATGCTGCTACTTGGATGAAACGGCGAAAATACCGATATTGTGTCTTGTTTTCGGAGTTTCCCTATAACGACGGCTGTCTGTTTTATGTTTGCACATAGCCCAAAAATGTGCTGACTGTAGATTGAACAGACAAAGACACGGTTTTGTCTGCTTGCAAATGTGTGACTTTTGGGCGATTCAGTTGCCGTGGTCACGCTTGAAGCAGTATTTGGCGGTTTTTCACTCTGTACGGCACCATATACAGGGTGAGGTTTCGTTTGAAAGTACGTTGAGTTTGCAGCAGAATGCCGACTACAGCAATGATTTGCACGGCGGTTGAGCGGATAGTCAAGAAAAGCAAATAAGCTAAGGGCAGACACGTGATGTCTGCCCTTGATTTTATAAATAAAGCTGATGGCTGTACTGTGATGATTGTTTAATATTATTATGGATACATTTTTTGTTAGTCAAAAATACCAATCGTTTGCATATGTATATGTGCAATATTTACTGTAATAATGTCTTTTTGAGTCTGCATTGTATTTTTTGTGTCAGTTGATTTTTTTTCAGTGTTGTGTTATAATTTAGCGGTATAATGAGCAATTGTGCGTCCTTTTATACGATACCCTTTTATTTTGACAATATGGAAGCGTCGCAGAATATTTGGGGTATAATAGATTTTAAGGTGAGATTGCAAAATAGAGATTAGACGTAAAAAATTGTTAAGAAGTGGTGTAAAATATGAAAGAAAAGAACAGCTTTTTGTTTTCGGTTGTCATTCCTGTTTATGACGTAGAACAGTACTTGGCAGAAACGATAGAGTCTGTTTTGGCTCAGGATATTGGTTTTCGTGAAAATATACAGATGATATTGGTCAACGACGGCAGTCCCGACAACAGCGAAAAAATTTGCTGGAAGTATAAAGAACAGTATCCCGATAATATCGTATATGTCTATCAAGAGAACGCAGGTGTGAGTACTGCGAGAAATACAGGTATAAAGCACGTAAAAGGAAAATATGTTAACTTTTTGGATTCGGACGATAAATGGGAGTCCGACGCATTTTCCAAGGTTTTGAGCTTTTTCAAGGAGCATGACGGCGAAATTGATGTTGTGGCTTGTCGGCTAAGGTATTTTGAGGCAGCCGAGGGTTACGGACACCCGTTGAATTTTAAGTTTAATGAGGACCGTGTTATATACACGGAATATGACTATCAGTGCATACAAATGCATATGTCGTCGTGCTTTATCCGCAGTGATGCTTTAAAGTATAACTTTGATGTTAAACTGAAATACGGCGAGGATTCGCTCTTAATCAATCAGATTATTTTGCAGAAGCAGAAATACGGTGTTCTGAATTCGGTTGATTATCTGTACCGAAAGAGAGAAAATGCAAGTTCGGCACTTGACACCTGTCAGGAACGTGTGGAATTTTATGAAACGACATTAAGCCATTTTCACGATGCTATTATAAATTTTGCCAAAGAACGTTGGGGAACTATACCGTACTATGTGCAATATCTGATTATGTATGATTTCCAGTGGAGAGTTAAGAGAGTGATTCCAGAAGGAGTATTGACGGAGGAAGAAGCTGAAACATACACAGAGCATCTGAAGCAAATTATAAAAAATATAGAGGACTTCATTATAACAGAACAAAAAAACTCTTGGTCCGAGAATAAAATTTATGCCTTGTCCTTAAAGTACGGATATGATATCAGGGAACATCTAGTTCAAAGGAGAGATGGCTTGTTTTTTAACAACTTCCGTCTTTTCACATTGAGCAACCCTGCATTTGTCCGTATGGAAGATATTAAGGTTTATGATGACCACCTCCATTTAGAGGGCTTCATAAATTCGGTTTTAGACTACGATTCTTATGAAATTTACTTTCAAGATGAATCAAAACGTATTTATAAATTTGATGAATGCTATGAATTTAAAAAGAAGCCAAAAAACTGTGTAGAGGGTGTATATTACTACGAAAGATACTTCAAGCTGGATATTCCGTTTAACGGTAAGGGTACGTCTTTAGAGGTTTTTGTTGTTTACAACAGCAGTGTACCGATTGCCATAAATTTCAGCTTTTCACAAAACTGTGCGTTAAACAGGAACTGTGCAAACTCTTACTTGAAAACAAACGGCTTTTTGGTTCGTTATGACAATGGTGCATTGGTGGTTGAAAGGGACAACGGCAGAAAGTCCCGCACCATGGAGAGAAAATTGATTGCAGAGTTGTGGAAGTCAAAATCAAAATGGTCGGCGATTTACAGGTGTCTTTACCGTGTAATGTCCGCCTTTATAAAAAAGGAGATTTGGCTTATTTCCGACAGACCGCATAAAGCAGGTGACAACGGCGAGGCATTTTTCAAATATATGCAAACGGTCAAGAATAAGAATATAAAAACATACTTTGTTCTTGATAAAAACAGTGAGGATTATAAGAAGATGAAGTCAATAGGCAAGGTTTTGCAGTATGACTCGCTTAAATACAGAATGATGAGCTTATTCTGTACAAATATAGTTTCCTCGCAGGCAAGCGAATATATAGTTAATCCTATGGGGATGTACAAAAAGTATTTGGTGGATTTGTACCATTTTAATTTTATATTCCTACAGCACGGCATTATTAAGGACGATCTTTCCGACTGGCTTAACAGAGGCTCGAAAAATATTAAGATTTTCGTCACTTCGGGTCAACCCGAATATGAATCTATTATACAGGGTGATTATTATTACGGTGAAGATGTTGTCAAGTTGACGGGGTTACCCAGATATGACGCACTGTTTAAAATGGAAAAGAACCGCAAGAAGAAGATTCTTTTGATTCCGACATGGAGAAGCTCCATGAAAAGATGTGTTGACCCCAAAACTGATAAAAGTGTTTACTATGCAGGCTTTAAGGACAGCGATTATTTTAAGTTTTATGATTCGCTCATAAACAACGAAAAGCTTTTGAATTGTATGAGAAATAAAGGTTATGAAGGTCTGTTCTGTATGCACCCGCTGTTTACAAAGCAAAGTGTTGACTTCCACCCAAATGATGTATTCAAGGTTAATGACGGTTACGTTGATTATCAAAAGGAATTTTCCGAGGGTGCATTGTTGGTGACGGATTACTCCAGTGTATTCTTTGATTTTGCTTATCTTAAAAAGCCTGTTGTTTATTCACAGTTTGACAAAGATACATTCTTTAGCGGTCATTCCTACAAGCAGGGATACTTCAGCTACGAGGATAACGGCTTTGGTCCTGTTTGCTATGATTTGGAGAGTACAGTTGATGCTATAGTAAACGAAATAGAGCATGACTTCCAAAATGACGAAAAATACATTAAAAGAATTGAGAAGTTCTATCCGTATTTTGATGATGATAACTGTAAGCGTGTATATGATGCAATTATGAATGTTTCCGAATAAGTTTTGCATTAAGTACAAAATAAGTAAATGATAAAAAATCCCTAATCTCAATTTGGATTAGGGATTTTTTTGTGGAAAAACAAGCATGAAAAATTTTGTTATAACCGTCAGTTATTGTTGGGGAGAACCACTTGCAGCAGGTGTAAGCTCCTTGCCGTAATATGCTGCATTATAGATTGCTTCTATTTA
>CAMWIZ010000145.1 GCA_947174455.1 uncultured Clostridia bacterium
CTTTACTTAAACGCTGTTGTCGGCATTAACAGTTCACAGGGTAAAACAGCTAAAAACACCAATGTAGAGTACGACAAAAAGCTGAAGTCCTCCTCTCACCTGCTCACATATTTCAAAAAGGAGTGGCTTATACTTATACGAACACCTGCATATATGACAAACTGTGTTGGCATAAATTTCATATGGCCTGTATTTATTTATGTTTTTATTTTAATACAAAAACAAAGCAACTTTTTGGGAGATTACCTTAACAAAGTAAAATCAGCCGATGCGGGGGCATCACTGAATCTTATTTTGGTTGTATTTGGAATTTCAGTAATACTTACCGCACTCAACTGCTTGGCATCAAGTGCAATAACCCGTGAGGGCAAACATTTTGAAATTATGAAGTATATGCCGGTTCCGCTTACAACACAATTAAACAGTAAGGCCTTAATCAGTATAGTAATAAGCGGTGCGGGGCTTATCGTGTATATAATAACTGCATTTATCATTTTGGGAATAAGTCCGCTGCTCACGGTATACTGCGTGGCACTCAGCATACTGTCGGTTATCTTCACCACTTACTTGGGTATCTACATAGATACAATGAATCCAAAGCTAATTTGGGAGGACGAAGTAAATGCACTTAGGGGGAATTACCATGTATTTTTCAACATGGCTATTTCATTGATGATAACCGCAGCTATCTGCATTGCATCAAACCTTTTATACAAATTTGAACTTCTGCCCGTTGGGGTAATATTTATATTGCTTATTTTATTTGCTGCGGCTATGACGGTTTTCACCTATCTTTTGTGTAACAAAAAGGGTGCGGTAAATCTAATGAAAATTGAGATGTAAAAACAGTATTAAAAATCACTGCAAGCCAACGACACCCCTTTTCTTAGAGCAGCGGAGAGGGGTATGAATAAACCTATAATATCTAAAACTATAATTGGGGAGAACATGCTGAAAGCGGTTCTCCCCAAAATTAACTTACGGTTATAATCGGTAATAAAAAAACTAAGCACACAAATATATACTAAAAAGCAACATAATCAATATCTTGACTTCAGCAGGTCGGACATATCATAGCTGCCTGCACCCTTATCTGCAAGATAAACTGCGGCATTTACAGCACCTACTGCAAACAAACTTCTCGACTGTGCCTGATGAGAAATTGTTACAACTTCATTTGCTCCTGCAAAAATAACATCATGCTCACCCACGATTGTACCGCCACGAACACTGTGTATACCTACCTCTTTTGGGTCACGTTTTTTCCTTACACTGTGTCTGTCATAAACATATGTAGGCTCGTTATTCATTACCTCCGAAATTTCATCGGCAATCATCAACGCTGTGCCTGACGGTGCGTCAATTTTTCTGTTATGATGCTTTTCAACAATTTCTATATCGAACTCACTGCCGAAAACCTTAGCCGCCATTTTAGATATTTCAATCAAAAGATTTATTCCCAGTGACATATTGCCCGAACGGAAAACCGCTACTCTTTCTGACGCCTTTTTAATGGACTCTATCTGCTCCTCACTGTAGCCCGTAGTGCAAAGCACACACGGAATACCGTTACTGAGCGAATAATTCAAAAGTCCGGAAAGTGCGGACGGGTTGGAAAAATCTATGATGATATCCACCTTTTCTTTAATATCCGTAAAATCGGCATAAACAGGAAAACCGTTCTTAGCCTCACAATATGTATCTACACCACATACAATCTCAGCGTCATCTCTGCCTGCAACAGCCTCAACAATAGCCTGTCCCATTTTGCCGTTAACGCCAGACATAAGTATATTAACCATTTTTTACTCCTTTCTCATACAAAAACAACCATATCTCTTACAATAACAGATTTTTTGCATAAGTTACATTTCTACATCACAAGCATTAAAACTGTTACCGCAGCTATCAGTATGTCTTTAAATTAACTGATAGGGACAGCAACCACACTTACTGTCCCTACCTTTATTATTGAACGAAAATTAAAATTAAGCGTTTCTGTAATTTTACGTCAAACTTAGTCCATATAACCCTTTGCTGCAAGAAGCTCTGCAAGAAGAACTGCACCGCCGGCAGCACCTCTTAATGTGTTATGTGACATACAAACGAACTTAATGTCATACTGTGTATCTTCTCTAAGTCTGCCGATGGAAACCGCCATGCCGTTTTCGAGATTTCTCTCTGACTTAATTTGCGGTCTGTCAGACTCTGTGAAGTAGTGCAAAAACTGCTTCGGAGCACTTGGCAGATTAAGCCTTTGCGGCTCACCGCTGTAGTTGTTCCAACGCTCAATAATCTCATCAAGATTAGGCTTTTTATCGAATGAAACGAAAACAGCCGCTGTATGACCGTCAGATACAGGCACACGAATGCACTGTGAAGTAATAGAAGGCTCGGAAACTGTCTTAATTACTCCGTCCTCAACCTTACCCCAAATCTTCAAAGGCTCTTTCTCGCTCTTTTCTTCTTCTCCGCCGATGTAAGGAATTACGTTATCTACCATCTCAGGCCAGCTTTCAAAAGTCTTGCCTGCACCGGAAATAGCCTGATATGTGCAAGCCAAAACCTTTGTAACACCCATATCCATAAGCGGGTGAATAGCAGGCACATAGCTCTGAAGTGAGCAATTTGATTTAACGGCAATAAAGCCCCTCTTTGTACCAAGACGCTTTTTCTGTGAATCAATGACCTCAAGATGAGCGTCATTTATCTCAGGAATAATCATAGGAACATCAGGTGTAAAACGGTTTGCGGAATTGTTGGAAACTACAGGGCATTCAGCCTTTGCGTAAGCCTCCTCCAATGCCTTAATCTCGTCCTTCTTCATGTCAACTGCACAGAAAACGAAATCAACCTTAGCTGCAACCTCCTCAACCTTGGACGCATCCATAACAATCATGTCTTCCATTGACTTAGGCATAGGAACCTTCAAACGCCATCTGTTACCGACAGACTCCTTGTATGTTTTGCCTGCACTTCTTGCACTTGCCGCAAGAGCCGTAACATTAAACCACGGGTGGTTTTCAAGCAAAGTTGCAAATCTCTGACCTACCATGCCTGTTGCACCGATAATACCAACATTATACTGCTTCATTTTCTTTCAATCCTTTCTTCCTCCCTAAGGTTGTCCTAAGCGTCATAATCCTTGACCTCTGGGCAAAACCAACCTCTGTCATCGTAACTGCGGCTTGATATCTATACGCAACACAAACCGCCGATACAATCGGTTCTATAGGGAATATACACAAATGTCACCTATATAGGGACTCACAGTTTATAATATAACATTATTATTACAGCTTGTCAATTTTTTTTGAAACGTTTTCAAGATACGACTAAAAAACTCTTTAATTTACCGGAAATTTTGAGTTTTTTGCGTTTATTTATTCCGTTTGTTTTGCTTTTATGGTATAATATGAAATACGATTGCAACCGAAAGGACATATATATTATGAAAACAAGCGATTACTACTATGATTTGCCAAAAGAGCTTATTGCCCAAACTCCGCTGATGCAGCGTGATTCCTCACGTCTTATGCTTCTTGACCGAAAAAGCGGAGAAATACAGCACAAGCACTTTTATGACATTCTTGATTATTTGAACGAGGGCGACTGCCTTATTTTGAACGACTCCCGTGTGCTGCCTGCAAGAATCTACGGTATAAAAAAGGATACAGGTGCAAGGGTTGAATTTCTGCTTTTAACTCAAATTAGGCAAAATGTGTGGGAATGTCTTGCAGGACCGGGCAAAAAGGCAAAGGAGGGTGCTTTTTTCACCTTCGGCGACAACATAATGACCTGCAAGGTTTTAGAGGTATTGGAGAACGGCAACAGAGTAGTGGAGTTTTACAGCGAGGAAAACTTTTTTTCAGCACTTGACAGGCTCGGAGAAATGCCGCTTCCACCCTACATAACCAAAAAACTTGAGGACAAGGAACGCTACCAGACTGTATACAGCAGGGAGATTGGCTCAGCGGCAGCACCAACAGCAGGACTGCACTTTACACAGGAGCTTTTACAAAAGGCACGCAGCAAAGGTGTTAACATCGGCTTTGTTACACTTCATGTTGGTTTGGGAACCTTCCGCCCTGTAAAGGTTGATGATGTCACGCAGCATAAAATGCACTCTG
>CAMWIZ010000146.1 GCA_947174455.1 uncultured Clostridia bacterium
ATTTTTGATAATCCCGCACGAAGGGAAGACGTATTTACTATCGTAAATGAGAATATAGACCATAGGATTTTTCTTAACTCACCTTACACTGATATTAACAATACGAATGATTCTTCTCTTATAAACTGTTTCTATGACAACACACATAAAATAAGCTCTGTGGCAGGTGTAGAAAGCTATACCCAAAGTATCTATTTTGGCAATGAAGATGATAATGACGTTTTTCTTTATTGGGATTATTGGGATTCTTTTGAAGGAAGCATTACGGATATATTATTGAGTGATGCCTTTGAGTGTGTATCGACAATGTCTTCTTATGGATATGATGAGGGATACTATGAACAATATCGCAGCTTTATTGACTGCGAGAGCAGTTATAGGAAGTTTGTTGTTGAGAACTATACAGATTATCCCGATATAATAGACGAAATTTTTCCGCAGTCATTGGACTGTGAAAAAGTACTTTCATCATTGTTGGATCGTTTTTCCACGGAATATATCTCCACAAATCCTGTTGAGGATTATTACAGCTATGTCGTAAACGGAGTAAGGGAATATTTGCATGAAAATGCGGAGTATACTCTCACCCCCGGCAAAGCACCTTACGGTGAAGATTTTGTGGAATATTTTCTTAATCAGAATCATAAAGGCTACTGTGTGCACTTTGCTACCGCAGGAGCATTGATGCTTCGCAAGGCAGGTATTCCTGCCAGATATGTCGAGGGTTACTATGTCAGCGGAAGTGAACTTCAATCGCAGTACGGTGAAGAATACACGAATGTTACGGACAGCCGTGCCCATGCATGGGTAGAGGTTTACTATCCGCTGAAGGGCTGGCAGGTTGTGGAGTTCACTCCCTCATACGGTGAATACGGTGAAGTTCCTGACGAGAACGATGACTGGGAGGATTTGGAGGAAAGTGACACAGCAAGCGAGAACGATACCGAAAGCGAAATTCCCACAGACAGCGAGACTCAAACAGAAAATGATGATACCGATACCCAAAGCGGCGATAGTGAGAATGATACCGAAAGTAACACATTACAGGCAGACTTGATATCCGACTCTGACAACAGTATAGCTAATGACGTTTTTAGCAATTCAGGCTATGCATCAAATATTATAACTGTGCTTTGTTGCGTTGTCGGCGTTGTTTTGTTATGGCTTTTGGCAAGAGTTATTTACAGAAAAATATTGCTAAAAATCTTTGAACGTAAGGAAAGACGTAAGGGTGCAGCGGCTTTGTACAAATATGCACTGCGATTGTTGAGCTTTGGAGGTTTTTTCGTAGAGCAGAATGAGAGTGAACAGACATTTGCAAGACGTGTAACACGTCAATGTGAGTTCCTGTCGGATAAAAGCTTTATTAAATTTACAGAAAATGCACTAAAATCACGCTTTGGCAGAGAAGTGCCAAGCAGAAAAAATATTGCAGAGATGATTAAATTTACAGATAAGCTATCAAATGATATATACACCAATTCGAGACGTGCAAAAAAGATGATAATGAAATATTTTCTTTTCTTGCATTGACAGCGAATGAGTATTATAATGTTACGTAGACTAATAAACACGATACTTTGTAATCACCGCAGGCGATATGGAGCTATTGTGCGGTATAAGTTTTATAAAAAAGGAGATTGCATATGTACGAACAGTTAAAATCGGGAAACCTGCTTGATTTTTCACAGACAGTAGCAAAATCTTTATTTGAGAGGGCTGTTTACCCATGGGAAGCCTTTGAAAATCTTTCACAGTATATTATGGAACTTGGAGCAACGCTGCCGAGTGATAAATTTGACAAAATCGGTGAGGATATCTGGATTGCAAAGACGGCTACCGTTGCACCGAGTGCCTATATCCACGGTCCGTTAATAATTTGTGATGACACCGAAGTAAGGCATTGTGCTTTTATCAGAGGTACTTCCATTGTAGGCGAGAGGTGTGTTGTGGGAAACTCAACAGAGTTAAAAGGCTCTATTCTTTTTAATAATGTGCAGGTTCCGCATTACAATTATATAGGTGATTCGATT
This sequence comes from uncultured Clostridia bacterium, assembly GCA_947174455.1. GTDB lineage: Bacteria > Bacillota > Clostridia > Oscillospirales > Acutalibacteraceae > RUG592. The sequence goes on from CAMWIZ010000146.1 coordinate 2,034, forward strand.
TTAGGGTATAAGGCTCACACAGGTGCAGGCACGATAACTTCTAATTTAAAATCCGACAGATCCTTGGTAACAGTTAGTGTTGATGGTGATAAGTTTGCAACATACCGCAAGAAGTTCGGTGCAATTATAGGTGACAATACAGAGGTTGGCTGTAACAGTGTGCTTAACCCTGGTACGGTTCTTGGCAGAAATACAGTTGTCTACCCACTTTCCATGGTTAGGGGATATGTACCTGAAAATACTATTTACAAAAACGCAGGCGAGGTTTGCGAGAAATTTCCCGAAAACCACATTATCAACTGCTAAGGTTTGATGTAGGCATAGCCTCGGTGATTGGAATTTAGGGCAGCACCGCATAATTGCAGTGCGGGTGTACAGTATGTTTGTTGAAAGATGCTTAGAAATCAGCAGATGCACCGCTTGATGTGTAAGATGTTTCTGTGCTGTATGACGTAAAATATCATAGAAAAAAGCACAAGCTGTACAGCTTTATTGTGGATGCTGCCCTCACAATTATGCAGATAATCTTTTATACAAAATGAGGTGTACCCATGGCGAGCAAAAGAATGACACCTGTTCTCAAATGGGCAGGAGGTAAAACACAGTTGATAGAACCGATAATGTCAAAAATTCCAAAGTATTACAATAATTACTTTGAACCTTTTATAGGGGGTGGTGCAATACTCTTTGCGGTTTCCCCTCAAAATGCATATATAAATGATACTAATGAACAACTTATAAATTTGTATATTCAGTTAAAAAATTCACCCGACATTGTTACGGCGACTGTAGATGAATTGGATAAGGTGGAGTGCAATAAAGAACAGTACTGCTGTATTCGTGAACGGTATAACGAAAAAATATTGACTCACAAACTGGACGCTGAGTGTGCTGCTCTCATGATCTGGATTAACAAGCACTGTTTTAACGGACTTTATCGTGTAAATGGGAAAGGTCTTTTTAATGTTCCTTATAACAACCGGATAGGCGGAAAGTCGATTGATAGGGATAACATAAATGCCATATCAGCGTATTTACGTAACAGTGATATTAAAATAAGTTGCTTGGATTTTGAGGAAATATGTGAGAATGTCTGTGCAGATGATTTTGTGTACTTTGACAGTCCGTATATTCCAATTAGTGAAACTGCTGATTTCACAAGCTATACAAAGGATAGTTTTACTTTCAACGATCACAAGCGTCTATCAAAGCTTTTTAAACGTTTGGATAAACTTGGTGCAAGAGTTATGCTGTCAAATAATGATGTCCCTTTAATATATGATTTTTACGAAGGGTATAACATACAGAAACTTGATGTAAAAAGAATGATAAACCGAAATGCCGCAAAGAGAACAGGCAAAGAAGTTCTCATAACTAACTACTGATATGAGCATATATATTCAGGGAATAAAACCCTACTACAGTGATAGTAATTCAGCACTATTTTTGGCTGATACCTTTGAAGCCTTGTCACAAATGAGGGCGGAGTGTATTGATATGATTTTTGCAGATCCTCCATACTTTCTCTCAAATGACGGAATTAGCTGCAGCGGAGGGAAAGCTGTATCTGTAAATAAGGGTGATTGGGATAAAATTGACACCTTGGAACAAAAGCATGAGTTTAACAGACGTTGGATTCGGTTATGCAAAAAAGTGTTAAAGCCGCACGGCTCTATATGGATAAGTGGAACATTGCACAATATCTATTCTGTTGGTATGGCACTTGAACAGGAAGGATATAAGATTATAAATAATATTACATGGCAGAAAACCAACCCTCCGCCAAATTTAGCCTGCCGTTGCTTTACTCATAGTACGGAAACAGTTTTGTGGGCAAGAAAAAATGAAAGAAATACACACCATTATTTTAACTATGAATTGATGAAGGAAATCAATGGTGGCAAACAAATGAAAGATGTTTGGACAGGGGCACTCACAGGAAAAAATGAAAAGATATATGGAAAGCATCCAACTCAGAAGCCTTTATATTTATTGGAGAGAATTATACTAGCCTCAACACATGAAAATGACGTAGTTTTCGATCCATTTTGTGGTTCTTCTACAACTGGCGTTGCCTGTAAAATGTTAGGAAGA
>CAMWIZ010000147.1 GCA_947174455.1 uncultured Clostridia bacterium
GCGAACTGCCGCAAGTAAGTTTTTGACAGCTATGATGGCTATCTTGCTTATTTTTGCAGTATGTGGCAATGTTTTCATCAGTGCTTCCGCAGCTGCTGAGCTTGGAAATACTGTTTACCTGAAAACAAGCGACACTACAACACCTTACATCCACTATTGGACAGAAAGCGGAGGTAACTCTACTTCCTCAGCATGGCCCGGCGTAGCTATGGAAAAGGTTGCAGGCGAAACCGATGTTTATTACTATGACCTGCCGTGTGATATCAGCGAGCTTTCCGGTATTATTTTCCTGAGTGACGGCTCTGGCAACAAGATGACCGGCGACCTTACAAGTATATCCGGTAACCTGTATGATTCTTCTTCGTCATCTTGGACAACATTTGATACAAGTGCCATTAAGATTAAGGAATTCGGCGGCGACTTGGCTTCACCACAGTACACCGGCTCCAGAATAAATCTTTACGTTAAGGCAGAGGGCGGCGACGGAAACCTTCAGTATAAAATTTCCGTAAGCGGTGCTCAGAGTGAAACACTTTCCGACTTTTCTTCCAAAAATCAGGTCACTTGGACACCGACAAAGGCAGGTGACTATACAGTAACCTTTGACGTAAAGGACGGTTCGGGTGAAACAAACTCCAGACAGCTTTCTTATACAATTAAGGATTTGGGAAATGCTGAGGAGCCTGTATTCCTTAGTGCATCTCCCGCAAACAATTCCCAGATTAAAAAGGGCGGCAGCACAACTGTAGCTGTAGAGGGTGCAGGCGGTCAGATTAACACAAAGCTTCTTTTTTATAAAACTGAGGTTCTTGATCCTGACGGCAACCGTGTCAACACAGTTTATTATCAGCTTGGCAACAGAGTAAGTTTTGAGGCCAGCAAGATTGGTACTTATACTGTTAACATGACAATACAGAACTCAAGTGTTGACAACAAAACTACCACTGTCACATATACCTATGACAGTGTTGATAATCCTATTGACACTGATACAACTACTGACAACCCGGTAGCAGTAACAGGTGTTAAGCTTGACAAAACAACCGCTTCCATGAAAATTGGTGAAACCACTACTCTAAAGGCAACTGTTTTACCAAGTGATGCCGACAACAAGGCTGTAACATGGTCATCAAGTAATGATAGCATTGCAACTGTTTCATCATCAGGTGTTGTAAAGGCAGTGGGCAAGGGTACAGCTACAATTACGGTTAAGACAGAGGACGGCGGATTTACTGCTGAATGTAAAGTAACCGTTACTGAGGTTGAGTCGGATACAGATTCCGATATAATAGACACCGAAACGGATACCTCAACAGACACCGATACCAACACAGACACCGATACAGATAGAGTAATGGGTGATATAGACGGTGACAATAAGGTTACAGTCAAGGATGCGTCAAGAATCCAAATGTACGCATTGAATAAGATTACATTCACAGCAGAGCAGGAGGTTGTTGCGGATCTTAACGGCGACGGTAAGATTTCAATGAAGGATGCTTCTCTTGCACAGCGTATAGCTTTGGGTTTTGATAGGTGATTTAATAATTATTAAAAAATGAGGGAGCAGCTATGAATATTAAAAGATTTTTAGCTGTTGTTATGGCAGTCGTAATAGTAGCATCGTGTGCAATTATTACGACAAGTGCCGTTGACAGCAATGCTGATAAGATTGTTGTTCACTATAAGAGTGAAAACGGTACTCCTACAATTTACTATTGGAACAGTCTGCCCGAAAACATTGAGGTTGATTATCCGGGTGTTGAGATGACTAAGGATACAAGCCAAGGTGCGGACTGGTATACATATACCTTTAATGATGTTACAAAAGTAAATATGATGTGCATTGTAAACGGAGAGCAGTCTAAGGAGCTTTCCAGAACATCATGCGGTGAGTATTGGTATAAGAAAAACAAATGGTACAACAGAAATCCTGAGTTGGTTGACGACTATGACCGCACGGATTTTAGGGAAGATACCATATACTTTGTTGTTACCACACGTTTCTATGACGGAGATTCGGGAAATAATGTACACTGCTGGGACGACTTTACAATTTACAACAACCCCGACAGTGATCCCGCTTGGAGAGGTGACTTTAAGGGCTTGATAGATAAGCTCGATTATATTAAGGCACTCGGCTTCAGTGCGGTTTGGGTAACACCCGTAGTAGAGAATGCCAGCGGTTATGACTACCACGGTTATCATGCGTTTGACTTTTCAAAGGTAGACCCAAGATATGAAAGTGCGGGTGCAACTTTCCAGGATTTGGTTGATGCCTGTCATGAAAAGGACATGAAAATTGTTCAGGACGTTGTATGGAATCATACAGGTAACTTTGGTGAGGCTACTTTTTGTAAGCTTTTCGAGAAGCAGTACTCGAATATTAAGGATTTGGAAGATATCGAAAAGTGCATGATACCGACAGATACTTTGCTTGATACTTTCGGTCTTGATTCAGCGGAGGATTATTGGTCACAGCCGGGTCAAACACAGTACGACCAAAGACTGATGATAATGAAAGACACCGGTGTACAGACAAACAATGCTACAGACGAGCCGGAAAGCGATATGGGCAATACGGGTAAGGTTTCCACAAGCGATAAGTATAATGTTAATAACTATTATCATAACGGTCACTGGCGTAGCCTTAACTGGGACGACTGGACCTGTAAGTATGCTCAGATAGCAGGCGACTGCGTTGACCTGAACACAGAAAACCCTGCGGTTGCTGAGCAGTTGGTGGATATATATTCGGATTATATCAACATGGGTGTAGATGCTTTCCGTGTTGATACGGTCAGACATATGTCCAGACTTTCGCTGAATGCCATGTTCCTTCCTCAGCTTACAAGTGTTGCAGACAACTTCTATATGTTCGGTGAGATTTGCACACGTTACGGTCAAATTTGGTACCGTGAACACGCTTCTGAGTCAGTTCAGTTCTATACATGGAAAGAGAGTGACAGTTCGGTACTTGATAAGTGGAGCTGGGGTACTGATGCGGCAAGTGTTAACAATAATATGGATTTAACACTGAAGCATTGGAGCGATAATAATAAGAACTTCAGCGAGCAGCCTACATCCAAGAATGCTTTCTTGGACGGCAATAAGTACCATACACCAGATTACAGTCAGTTCTCTGGCATGGGTGCTATTGACTTTGTAGTACACTATAATTTCAGTGAAGCAGGAAATGCGTACAGACTGGCATTGGAGGAGGACAAGTACTTTAACGACTCCACATGGAACGTAACATATGTTGACTCTCATGACTACGGTCCTCAGCCTACTGACAAGCGTCGTTTTGGCGGCGGTACAGCTGCATGGGCAGAAAACCTTAACTTGATGTATACCTTCCGTGGTATTCCCTGTATTTACTACGGCAGTGAAGTTGAGTTCCAGGCAGGTGTGGTTATTGACGGCGGTGAGGACAAGATTCCTCTTGCTGAAACAGGTCGTGCTTACTTTGGCGACTATCTTGAGGGTACTGTAACTGCAACAGATTTCAGCGAGTATACTGCAACAGGTGAAGTTGCGTCAACTCTTGAATATCCTTTGGCTAAGCATATTCAAAGACTTAACCAAATCAGACGTGCTATACCGGCGCTGCAAAAGGGTCAGTATTCCACAAGCGGATGCAGTGGCTCCATGTCCTATAAGCGTAGATATACCGATGGTGACACAGACAGCTATGTACTTGTTACGGTTTCCGGAAAGTCTACATTTACAGGTGTTGAAAACGGAACATATTACGAAGTAATTACTGGTCAGAAGGTTAACGTTACAAACGGTACTTTAACATCTGACAGTGTTGGTCAGGGTAACATGAGAGTTTATGTACTTGACACGGCTAGCAATACAGTCAAGGGTAAGATCGGAACAGACGGTACTTATCTGAAGTAATTTTATAAATGTGTTAAAACTGCACTGTCGGTAAACTCCACAGTGCAGTTTTTTTGAAAAAATATATACTCTTGACTACAATAGCAGTGGAAATTTAAAAGAATTTGTGATATACTCTTATGTAGTTTTAATGTTTTGTACTGTTTGCCTATACTCAGCTTAACGGAGACTGCTGCAAACAAACTCCTGTATACAGAATAATGT
>CAMWIZ010000148.1 GCA_947174455.1 uncultured Clostridia bacterium
TAATTTGATAGAATACATTGAGAAAAATATATGCCCTTGCTGCAATGACGGCAGGGAGGATTGGGTCAAAGGTTAATAAAGGATATAGATTAGGATGAAAAAGTTTTTATCAGTTTTGTTGACTGCCGTTATTTGTTCCTCAATGTTATGTTCGGGTTGTGTTGTAGAAAACAATAATGAAAGTGAGCCGTCGGAGTTGGTTACGGATGTGGAAACCTCGTATAACGACGGGGAGGTTGAGTTTGTACATTCTCAAAATCCCTCGATTGTTGAAAGCAACGAGCCTTCAGATTGTCCCTTGTCACAGGCGGAGATAAACAAGGTTATAGAAAACGCCGAGTCTGTACTTGAAGCGAATAATTATTCGGGAACTGCATTGATAGCTGTCGGTAATACTATTATCTTTGAAAAATCTTACGGAAAGATTGACGGACGTGGTTCGGGTGACAATACCAATTCTACTTTTTATCAGATAGGTTCGGTAACAAAGCAGTTTACGGGTACAGCTATACTGATGCTTGAAAAACAGGGTAGAATAAAAACGAGTGACACCCTTGACAAATACTTTGAAGGTGATGATTATCTAAAGAAAATCACCATTGCACAGCTGCTTGAAATGACAGCAGGAATGGGTGATTATATGCAGACTATAGAGGGTGATGAAGAGCTTCTGAAAAAATATGCAGAGGCAGCAAAAAAGTCTGATGATGACGCAAAAAAGTTTATAGTTGACGTGATTCTTTCAGAGGGGATTTATACAGACCCCGGCAAGGTTTATAGCTACTCAAATTCGGCGTTCTACCTGTTGGGTATTATTATTGAGAAAGTAACGGGAATGGAGTACAGGGATTTTCTACAGCAGTACTTTTTTGACACTGCCGGTATGACTGATACATATTTTGTCGGTGACGGCAGGGACAATCAAACAGGATATTCCCCTGCACAAGAAAAATATATTTCAGATAAAGACGATAAGTATTTGACAGCAGAGGGCGATTATCCGTATCTTTACTCAGCCGGCTCGGTGGTGTCAACTGCTGAAGATGTAAATAAATGGCTTGATACTTTGCTTTCGGGTAACTTAATAGGCGAGAGCGATTTCAAGAAAATTGAAAAGTCGCTTTATGAGTATAATTACGGTTGGTTTACAAGCTACGACTGTTTGTATCACAGCGGAAGAACCTACGCTTATTCATCGCAAATTTTTATGGACAGAAAAACAGGCGTAAAAGTTATACTTCTAACGAATATTTCTTTTTACGATAACTTGAAGGATATGGCAAAATCTATTTTTGACCCATTGACTGAGCAGGTTGCAAAGAAAAATAAAAGGTAAGCAATATTACAGAATAGAACTAATTTTTGAAAAGGGCAGTTTCGACTGCCCTTTTTTGTTGACAGCGGAAAATTATGTGTTATAATAATATGGAAATGAAATTGAAAACCGTTTTCAATATTGTTGTGTGTGTATGGCGGAGGTTTTGTAAAATGCAGGAATATAAAACAAGGCAGAAAGGGATTTTGCTTGACTATTTAAAGGATAACAAGGATATACATTTAACAGCAGGGGAGATAGCATCTCACCTTAGAGAAAAAGGCAGTCCGCTTGGTACCACAACAGTATACCGTCAGCTTGACAAGCTTGTTGCCTCGGGACTTGTCAGAAAGTATATTGTGGACGAAAATTCATCTGCCTGCTATCAGTATATAACGGAAAACGGCGATTGCTGTGAGCATTTCCATATGAAATGCACTCAGTGCGGCAGACTGATTCATATGGACTGTTCCTTGCTGAAAAAAATATCGGAGCATATGGAGCAGAGCCACGGTTTTTTGATAGATAATTCAAAGACGCTTTTTTATGGAGTTTGTGAGCAGTGCCACAAGGTTAGTACAGCTCAATTATAATGTGGCTTGTAAGATAGCTTTTTCAGTATAAGCAGTAAAAACAAACGATTATAGACTAAGTTAAAATGATTCGTTGCAGCATAAATTATAAATGTGCGGATAGGTAGTCAATTAGCCGTATGTGTGATTGTGCGGTGCTGACTAAGAGGCTTATTGTTGATTTGGAGGAAATATGGCAGTTTTAAAGTGTGAAAACGTTACTATGAGCTATGAGGGTGTAAGTGTCTTTGAAAATCTCAATTTTGAGATAAACAGCGGTGACTACCTGTGCATAGTAGGTGAGAACGGTTCGGGAAAATCTACCCTTATGAAGGGGCTGCTTGGTTTAAGAAGGCCTGCACGTGGGCGAATAATATACGGTGACGGCCTAATGCAGAATCAAATAGGCTATTTGCCGCAGCAGTCGGCGGTACAAAGGGATTTCCCTGCATCTGTTTATGAGGTAGTTTTGTCGGGAACTCTCAACAGTCGTGGAATGAGGCCGTTTTACTCCAAAAAAGAAAAGCAGTTGGCTAACAGAAACATGGAGCGTCTGTCAATAACTCATCTAAAAAAACGCTGTTACCGTGAGCTTTCCGGCGGACAGCAGCAGAGAGTACTTCTTGCAAGGGCATTGTGTGCAACAAAATCACTTCTTCTTCTGGATGAACCTGTAACAGGGCTTGACCCGGTGGTTTCTGGGGAGTTGTATGCTTTAATAAGCGATATAAATAAGAGTGACAATATAACAGTAATTATGGTTTCCCATGATATTACAGAGTCTGTGAAAAATGCCTCACATATTCTGCATATTGAGAGTAAACGCTGCTTCTTTGGCTCAATACAGGAATACCTTACAAGCAGTGTGTCAAATGTTTTTATTGGGGAATAACGGAGGATTTTATGGGATATTCTATCAGCGAAATTTTGTCGTATACATTTATGCAAAGGGCAATTATAGTCGGTGTTCCCGTTGCATTGTGTGCGGCATTGCTTGGTGTCAGTTTGATACTTAAACGCTACTCAATGATTGGCGACGGTCTTTCTCACGTTGGATTCGGTGCATTGGCACTTGCAGCGGCGATGAACTTAGCACCACTTAAGGTGGCTATTCCGATAGTTGTACTTTCGTCATTTTTACTTTTAAGAATAAGTGACAGCAGTAAAATTAGGGGGGACGGTGCTGTTGCCATTTTGTCAAGCAGTGCCTTGGCTGTTGGAATAGTGGTTACAAGCGTAACGGGAGGTCTTAACACTGATTTATACAGCTATCTGTTTGGCAGCATTTTGGCATTGAAACAAGATGATGTTGTGCTTAGCTTGGTTTTGTGTGCCGTTGTTTTGTTTATTTATATATTTTTTTACAATAAAATTTTCTCTGTTACATTTGATGAAAACTTTTCTCAGGCAACGGGAATAAGAGCTAAAAATTACAACATGATAATAGCATTACTTACTTCTTTGACGGTTGTTTTGGGTATGCAGATTATGGGTACATTGCTTATATCGAGTTTAATCATATTCCCGGGTCTTACCGCAATGCGGGTATTTAAAAGCTATAAGAGTGTAGTCATATCTGCCGCCATACAGTCGGTGTTTTGCGTTGTTTCGGGGCTTATAATATCCTTTTATGCAGAAACGGCAACAGGTGCAACGGTAGTTTGCATAAATCTTGTTTGCTTTGTAATCTTTTGGTTATTCGGTTTTATTAAGGAGAGAAATTGATGATATATACCAATCTTACAAGAATGGCAATGCGGCTGTGCTTTGAAAAGCACAAGGAGCAGTTAGACCGAAGCGGTGTGCCGTATGTATTTCACCCTTATCATGTGGCTGAATCTATGACAGATGAATACACAACGTGCGTTGCACTTCTGCATGACATAGTGGAGGATACAAATACCACGCTTGAAGATTTGGAAAAAATGGGATTTCCAAAAGAAATAGTGGATGCAGTTGACTGCATGACGCACAGAGAGGGTGTAGATTACTTTGACTATATTGCGGTAGTAAAGTCCAACCCTATTGCAACAAAGGTGAAAATATCCGACCTTATTCACAACAGTGATTTGACAAGAAACGAAACAGTTACAGAGCATGATTTGGAGCGTAATAGAAAATATAGCAAGGCTTTGCAAATTTTAAGTAAGCACTGATTAAATATGGTGCTTAGATTGCGAAGTCGGATTTTCAGGCAAATTGGACGAAAAT
>CAMWIZ010000149.1 GCA_947174455.1 uncultured Clostridia bacterium
GAAAGATATTTTCTATTGTACCATCATCACGCCATTTGCAAAATCTGCTGTAAACGCTTTGGTGTGGTTCGTATCGTTCAGTCATATCTGCCCATGCAGCTCCGCTGCGGGCAAACCACAGAATTGCATTAAAAATCATCCGGTTGTCTTTAGGTGTTCTGGCTCTCGGAAACATATCTTTTATCTGTTTCCATTGTTCATCGCTGATTTCGTATCTTCTTGGTGACATATCGTTATCTTACGTTACTTTTTTACTCTATTATACAACTTTTGCTCTTTTGTCCAACTTTTTGTTTTCAGATACGCTCTAATTTGATTGAGAAATTTGGTGATAAATATAATGACGTTTTTAAGAGCATTACAGGTGATAACGGTTCAGAGTCTACTATTACAACTTTTAAAATCAAATATACTATTTCCAGACATTTTCAATCCAATTCAGTAATTCAGCGGAAAGCTGCTTTCTTTCCTCCGCACATTTCGCTTTATTCTGTCTTTCCGTTTTAAATACAAGCTTGTAAATTGGGCTTATCTCCGTAAGCATTGCATGACTTAAAGTTGGAAAAGAAATGTGCTTATACGGAAATGAGAAGTTATTTTCTCTAAGGCGATTTTCTATGTACAAACTACTCTCATATGAAGGCCACACCATATCATTTACGGCTGATAAAATCAGGATAGAACCGTTAATTTTTTCAACAGGGATTATATTCTGTTCCGTTACCGTTTTTTCTCTGTTTACGGTTATTAAGTGCAGCTCTTTTTCTTTTAGAATAATTGCAGGAATATTAAATATTCTTGAACTGTATGGTGCAAAAGGTATTTCATTCCCCCTGTAACTCCAACACGATGTTCCGGAGGGCTTTTTTGATTTACCGTGGGCAGTCAATCCCTCACTAATAAAATGTGATGGAACACGTGCTATAACGCAGGTTAATTCTTTAAACATAGAAGCTGAAAGAAGTGCTATTTCACTGCCCTTTGAAGTTCCGTCTATACCGATTTTTTCATATCCTTTACTTTCCAGCCATTTAATAGCTGATTCAATATATTCTATAGGAATCCTGTCAAGATTTTTCGGTGTATCTTTTGTTTTAAACAAGGCAACTGCCAATGCAGGAACACCGTTTTTATAATAAAACTCCGCACAGTCTTTTGTCATTTTCATTCCGCCGTTAGAACCTGAAACTACAATAACCGCTTTGTCTTTTCTTTCGGCAATCGGAAAGAATATTCCCTCAAATCCGTCTTTTACCACAGTCGTTTTTATCATATCATTCATCCTTCGTTTATGCTACAAGCCACTTGTATTTTTCTACAATGTACAAGGGTATGAGTGGTATCATATATTGCTGAAAATTTGAGCCATATTTCTATGGCTCAATGTTATAAAATATTCAGTTACAAATACAAATCAGAATTTATCTGATTCATTCCGACTTAGGAAAAAACAGTTCCCAAAATCACACAAACAACAATCATCATAAGCATATTTGTCCATGGTGCACCGGGGTTTTGCAAACTATAATTGAAACCAAAATAAATCAATGGAAGATGGGACCCCCCATTCAATTCCATTAAGAAGAACAGCTTTTTGCTCGCCGTATTTTTCCACTTGAAATCTGAGAAGATAACCTCTCCATCCAATTTCTTCACCAAGTTCCAACAGTTGAATCGGAATCATTAGTGCTGCAATAATAATGCAAATTAAAGCTAAAAGTATATGATTGTTGACGATAACCGCTTCATCTGTCCCAAATCTGAGTCCGTATTCCAGCACTCCGCTATATTGAATTAAAAATAATGAAATACAACACAATGCCCGCTACAATCAACAATATCGGAACGAATGCAAAAAATAGCCATACCTTTGGATTTTTCCATACTTTAAGTGATATATGATATTTTGATTGTACTTTTGTAATTCTGCGGGTAATCATTGCAGCAAACACAGGAATGAATGTAAATGCAACACCCAGAAATTTATAAAACTTACCATTATTGACAATCAGTTCAATGATACCCAATCCGAAGCAAATGCCAAAAACAATGAGTAGATAAATAAAGACTGGTTGTTTTGAACTGACCCCAAAAAGTTAGACAAAGTTTAAAAAGAAAATTTATACAAAGCGACTAAGAGCAATCTTGGTCGTTTTTGTTATGCAACTCTGCTTTATAATCTACACCAGACATACAAGCTGTATTGTTCGATACTGATGTCTTCGGCACAGACTCTTCGTAAATTACAATTCATGCTACTTAACTATCGTATTGTAACATAAATAACTAACACTATATGTTACAAATTCATTAAAATTACAAAATTCAGAATTTATCAAGGGATACAATACCTGGCTGCCAAAGCAAACACATCTTAGCAGCCACAAATAATTATTCCATTTTCAGTACCTTATCTAATGTAGTCATTATATACCTCCACTATTATCACATATCATTTCATTAACAATATTTTGCAAACTTGCAGGAAGTTGTTCCATAATACCGTGAGCCTTTCTGAGTTGTCTTTTAATTATGATTTTTTCAGTATCTTCATTATCCCAAAAATTAAAGGTGTCCGAATTTTAATTCAAACACCTTTAACAAATCTTTTATTCCTTTACAACCATCTGTACACGGTCTATTGCCTTACCACTCTCCCCTGCAAAGGTATCGTCAGAGCCACTCGTATCCGTCTCCCTTTCCATCCAGCTAAGATAATTAGACGAACCTACAGTTCTAACACGATATCGGATTGTATGCTTTCCTGCAAGAATTGTCAGTTTATCAATATTACCATTGTAGAGCTGATGAGTTTGTACGGAAAGGGTATCACCATTGAGGAATACACGAATGCCTTTGATTGGCTGACCGTCAATTCCTGCGTAATCTTCGAGATTTTTAACAGTAGGCAGCCAACCGGATGTTTCGGTGAAAACCTGATATAGAATGTCCGGAACAGATTCGTTATTTTCTCCGATATTGCCATACAGATAATTCATATCAACTTCTGTATCTATGCCGTCTACTCTTCCCGATTCACTATACTGCCACATTAAATAGTTACCTTTATAGGTAATCTCCGTATCCCACTGAGCAATCCAGCGTTTGTAGGAATTTAGAGAGGTGAGGTAGTTATTCCACCAATAGATACTTGAATACACACCTGGTGTATAGCCTGCGGCCTTCAAACCCTCACAAACAATCCTACAGGCAGTAGGAGCAAAATTTTGAGTGCCACTTTCTTCGCAGTCAAGGAATATGGGCAATTCAAATTTGTGCCCTTTAATGAGTCTGAGAATGTGTGCAAGTTCGGATTTTGCCTGTGTTTCGGTTTTAGCATATGAATAAAGATACACACCCTTTGGAATACCGAGCTTCTCACACTCCGCAAGATTTCTTGCATACTGCTTATCATCTTGAGAAGCTACATCGTCACCGTAACCGCAACGTAAAATGGCTCCGTCTACCTTGTTCTTAACCTTATTCCAATTGATAATTCCCTGATGTTCTGAGACATCAATTACAAGCTTTCTGCTCATTTATTTTTCTCCTTTCTTTATATTTAGGTTTTGTAAATCCAATATCATATGAATAACAGCGTGTCACTTTGATAACATACCGCTGTTGGTGTAGTATTATGAAGCAGTACTGCTTCTACTCTATCATATGAGCCATTACCTTTTTGTGCTAAAAATAAAACCGATGTTGTCAGTGGAACAGCGTTTTTAATTTTCTGATATCAATTAACCCATAGCTGAACATTATAATCTGATTCTGCTGGCCTCGTTACCACATTTGAATCTGAAATTATTCCCGTTGTACACTCAGACATATCTTGTACAAGAATGTTAACCATAGTATCGACATTCAAAACGGGAGACTCTATTATACTGCAAACAAATTCTTCATCAAAGGTGCCAACAACATATGTTGAGTTTTTTTCTAAGCCTGAAACACAATTATCTACTATAGAAGCTATGCTTAGCAGCAACTCGTAAACATAAACAATATAATAAATAATCAATGAACAAAAAATTTTATTATTTAGACAACTATACCTGATTATCACTTGTCAATGCAT
>CAMWIZ010000150.1 GCA_947174455.1 uncultured Clostridia bacterium
AGGATAAGAAGCTCCTCAAAAATCAGTCTTTTTCTCGCTTCATTCACCTCAGCGAGGGACTCGGGACAATGTATCTGTACTAAAGCCTGTTTTAATGTAATTATATTATACTTTTCACGGATATTCAAAGGAATAGGATCTCTCATTTCATCGGGAAGCATTGTAATAGCCTTAGAAACCGACTTTTCAATCATCCTTGAAGTAAGTCCCAAGGTCTGACCATAAATGGGACGCACCTTAGACGCTGTTGAAAACTTCTCCAAAGCGGGGTTTATCATTTCCTTGATTCCGTTATTCTCAGTAAGCCTTCCAAAAAATATAAACTCCTCGCCAAGTATAAGCTTCTGTCTTATGTACTTGTTATTAAAAAACACAATACGCATAAAGCCATTACCATCTGTTGCTCGTGATGTCACCAAAAGCTTACCGCCCGCAACACGATGCTCGGCTGCCGCTGTTGAAATAACAGCCTTAATGCAAACATTAGTACCAACCTCAGCATTTGCAATAGCAGTCGGAGAGGACCAGTCCTCGTAAGACCTCGGATAAAAACGTATAAGGGCACCGACTGTGTCAATGCCCAATTTTCTGTAAAGCAGTCCCCGTTTCTCACCGATACCGCCAACTTTTTCTATCGGTATTTCAAAAAGTGAAGCCACCTAAATCAACCTTTATTCAACAGAAATAATAAAGTAATAAACAGGCTGACCGCCGTTTACATACGTTATCTCTACGTCCTTGCCATACTTAGCCGTGAGCTGTTCAACAACCTTATCTGACTGTTCCTGCGTAACACCCTCACCGCTGATTACAGTAATAAATGAGGCTTCCTTTGACATCAGGTTCTTAGTAACCTTGACAGCAGCCTTGACAATGTCCTTCTCAGTTACATTTGGTTTGCCATTTTCAAGACCGATTATCTCGCCTGCCTTAAAGTTGTGCATACCGAACTCAGCATCTCTTGCAGCATAAGTTACCAAACCGGTCTGAACACCCAAGAACGACGACTTAATGTTATCAATAGCTTCATCAACGTCCATTTCTGGGTCATACGACAAAAGCGCCGAAAGCCCCTGCGGTATTGTTTTGGTCTGCAGAACAATAACCTCTCTGTCTGTAACAAGAGGAACAGTTTGCTCGGCAGCCATTATTATATTTTTGTTATTCGGCAAAACAACGACCTTTTTAGCAGGTGTTGCCAAAATAGCAGAAAGAATATTCTCTGTACTTGGGTTCATTGATTGACCCCCGCTTACAACGCTGCAGCCCAAATCCTTAAACAGTTCAGACAGACCTGCACCCGCAGCAACCGCTACAAAACCGATATCTTCAGTCGGCTCTTCCACTTTTATCTCAGTTTCAGAATCGTCGGTTTTGCCAAGGGCTTTATTCTCTGCTTCTGCGGCTTTTCTGTGCTGTTCCTTCATGTTCTCAACCTTTACGGTGAGAAGCTGCCCGAATTCCAAACCTGCCTGCAAAGCATCGCCGGGATTTTCGGTATGAACATGAACCTTTATAATTTCATCATCATCAACTACAACTACGCAGTCACCAATCGTTTGAAGAAAATCTCTCAAATTCTGAGAGTCCTCAAGAACATCAGGATTCTTTCCTACTATAAATTCAGTACAGTAGGTATAGGTAATATCATTGTCAAACTCAGCTGCCGCTGAACGGAAATAGTCTTCAGTAGATTTTTCATCATACTTCTGTCCGTCATACTCTATAATCTCGCCGTCCCTAAACACTGAGAGCATTCCCTCAAAAATCGTACAAAGACCCTTTCCGCCTGCATCTACAACATTCGCTTTCTTCAAGACTGGAAGCATTTCAGGAGTAAACTCCAAGGCTTCATTTGCAGCCTCAACAACCGCCTCCCAAACAATAATCGGGTCATCCTCAGTTGCAACTAAAACAGTTCCTGCCTCATATGCCATACGTGCCACCGTAAGTATGGTACCCTCGGCAGGTTTCATTACAGCCTTATACGCAGCCTCAACACCCAGTCCCAACGCTGCAACAAGATCTTTGCCATTTGCGGAGGTTTTATCCTTTAATCCGTCAGATATTCCCCTAAAAATAAGGGATAAAATTACACCGGAATTTCCCCTTGCACCACGCAGCATAGCAGATGCGGTTGCCTTGGCAATAACGGATATGTCATTGCTGTCAACACTCTCAAGTGAGGACGCAGCCGCAGTAATCGTCATAGACATATTGGTGCCGGTATCTCCGTCCGGAACCGGAAAAATGTTCAAAGCATCAATAGCTGCCTTGTTCTTATTGATATTATTTGAACCGGAGATAACAGCATTCTTTAAAAGCTTACCATTTATCATGTTTTATGCACTTCCTAACAAGTTATATTTATTTTCACTATACAATTTACGATCTAATGCAAGAGAGCATGCATCCTTTTACTTAACACTGTCATTATATCACAGTTTTTCCAAGTAGACAACAAATTTTATGGAAATTGCACTAACTAATTTAATTTTTTCAATGATATATTATTCCCAGTAATCATTGTAGTTATCATAATTACCATCGCCATAATCGTAATAACCATCATCGTAATAATTGTTTTCGTAATCCTGTTCACCTAAATCATCGTTACCATAATAAATTGACGAATTGCCATCCGACTCAGCAAACTGTTCGGAATCCGAGTTTTCAGAGTCGCTCGCAGATGCTGAAGCGCTGTTCTCACGCTTACTTTCATTCTTATCGGAATCGGAATCGCTGTCACGGTCAACGTGGGACACCTCATATTTGCTCTCAGCAGCTTCTTTCTGCTTTTGAGGATATTCATCATATGTTTCCTTGTCCTCAACATATTCAAGATTTTCAGTTAAATAGGTTGTGCTTTTTAGCAAGTCGTCCTGCAAATCCTCATATGTTTTGAAGCTTCTGCATGAATATGAATAAAAATTATTAACGGTAGTTTTCTCATAATTTAATACATTTTTAATGTCAACACTGCCACCTGCCAGAGTAGCGATAACATAAATCTCGCCTACAATAGTATCACCCTCTTTTATATAGCTTGCGGAATTCGCAGCGGTACATATAAAGGTACCTGTAACTTTGTATGTTGCAGAAAATAGGTTATCACTGTACTGTACCGGGTTAAGCGAGTAGTGACATGCCAAAGGCTCGTAAACAAAGCTTGTTCTAAAATCCGCATATGGGATATCCGCCTTGATTTTTTCAGCATCATTAGGTGCTTTACTTTTGAGTTCGGAATCCGTGTCACTACTTTCTATAAGATTTCCATCCTCGTCGTACTGCGGCTCTATGTCGCTGACACCGCTTCCATAATTCAGTAATTCATCACCGACACTGTCGGAATCACTGTCTTCATCTCCGAATCTCCAATCTAATGTTTTAAATGAGTACTCAGTTTCGGCAACATACTTTTCTATCATTCTGTGCATAACAGCGGTGGTTTCACCGTAGTCAACACCTGTCATTGAACTTACATATTTGGACAAACCAACAACAGTGTACTTCTTAACATTTTCGGTAAATACATATCCATTACGCTCAGCAATCTCAGGGTTAAACTCAGCCGATACAACAATCTTATCACCGTTGGAAAGGTCATAGGCATCACAATAAAACGTCACATTGTCTATGACGTACTGAATGCAATTAGATTTATCAAGCTGAACCGTACCGTACGGAGCAACACCACTAAACTTAACGCTCAGTCCCTCGAACGGACTAACCTCAGCCTTATCTTCAAGTCCCTGCACGGTATACTCAAACGAGTTTCCTACAATATTTATACCGAGAGACTTTGCCAAGCTTTCATCGTATGCAACATTAACGATAACAACATCTCCGTTCGAGAAATATGAATCCTCGCTGTCCTTGCCCTGGTAATTAAAGCTAAATGTCTCGGCAAATCTAAGTGCCGTTGCTTTATCCTTTTTGCCGTCAGCATATATTTTACTTATTGTTGCCTGTCTCTTATACCCGTCTGACGCTGCCGACGAATAGAGAGGTGTAGATCTCGGTGGTCGCCGTATCAT
>CAMWIZ010000151.1 GCA_947174455.1 uncultured Clostridia bacterium
CTTTTTGACTTTTACATTTATCAAGGCTACTATAAAGTAATACATAACCACACTGTTTAATGTCCTTTGCATTTTCAGTGTGGTTGTCTTTGCAAATATAAATGTATTATGAACTAAACGACATATTATTCTCATTGAAACTTGATTCCGTAAAACTCAGTAAATGGATTAATGAGTTTAATAAAATCGTTCCAATACACTGGGAAGTCATTGCTTCCTCTATACTTAACAGTACTGCCATTCTCCAACGCAATGGATACTTCCCACTGTGTACCGTCAAAAATATTGAAATTGTAGTATTCACTCTTCCACTCATGAATCAGTAAATCCAAATACAATGTATTTAGGAATTTACTCCAGTCATCAAAAGTAAGCTCTTTAGTTACTTTCTCTTTACCACTTATCAGAGAAAGCATAATCAACAGTGTAACGGAAGAGCTCTTTTTTCTGAAAACAATCTTGTCATAACCATGATCAAATCCACCGATCGAAAAAAAGAAAAACTCTACAGTGTCACGATAATCAACATAATCGGATTCCTCTTTGTTATAATAAAGTGGTTCAGAGCCAAATTTAAAACCACAGTTATTACAATAATACTTTGGAGAATCTTTGAATAAGATGCATCCGACAAGAAGAACCTTATTATTATTTGAGTCATCCTCTAATTCATCATACAATACAGGCAATCCGTAAAGTATTTCTGCATAATTGTTGCTACCGCATTTCGGACACTTCATATCTCTCACTTTACAAAATTCTTATTGATCAGCATTTCGTAAACTCTTATAAACCTCGTCAGTAAAAATACCAAGAACCTCTCTCTTCAACTCGTCATTCGAAAGCAGCAGCGAAAAGAAATCCTGATTCTGTTCAAGTCCTTCAATAAGCGCATCATCTATGTCATCAAAATATGAGAACTCAAAATCTTTCACAGTGTTATTCTTCGCACTTCTTTTTAGCTTGTCTGACTTCATAAGTATATCCTTTATTTGAAGCATTGCTTTAACAGCTACATCGGAATCATATGATTTTCCCGTCCTGCTGTTTATTTCTGCAATAATTTCCGACAGACGTTCTTCCTTTTCAGGAGTTAGTCCGAAAGTTTCAGCAGTAGGAAGCTTGACAATCGGATTTGACGGTACTTTCGTCTTATTATGTGTCTCGCCTTTTTTCTGAACAAAATTAGTCGCACGAATCTTTCCGTCAAGATTGAATCCGCCGCCCGGCTGATTTATACTGATATATCTCAACAGCACGGTTATGAAGTTATACTTCTTGTGAAGGTCAATATCCTCGAAGCAGGATACCTGTAATAGAAATTCATAGAATCGTACAAAGTTCCTTAGCTTTGCTACAAACTCTCTCTGTTGTTCATTGGAGTAATTATTCAGCATTTTCTTGGAACGCTCGCAGCAGAATTTAATTTTCTGTTTTATTCTATCTGTTTTTTTCTCTGTGTACATAAGCTCGTTGACTTTGTCCACATCGTCAGGGTCAATAACGGTGTAGCCGTCAATTTGTGCTTCAAGGTCGTAAACTGCCGCCGGTGTTACGGAATTTGACAAGAGTGTCGTTGTGTAGTAAGTGGAAAACGCTCCGACAATCTCTTCATAGCTGTTAACAAAGTCAAGAATGAATGTCTTTTTGTCATACGGAGGACAGATTCTGTTAAGCCTTGAAAGCGTCTGTACTGCCGCAACACCTTTCAGCTTTTTCATTACATACATGGCACATAGCTTCGGTTGGTCAAAACCTGTTTGATATTTATTGGCAACAAGAAGAACTTGATAATCGGGTTTATCAAACTCTTTGGTAAGGCGGTCTTCGGGTAATCCATTCATAGAAAACTCTGTAAACTCCTCATCTTTATCTTTCAAAGTTACCTTTCCGGAAAATGCCACCAATGCTTTAATATCGGTATAGCCTTTCTTGTTTATATAATCCTCAAATGCCTGACGATATTTTACTGCACCTTCTCTTGATGCTGTGATAACCATCGCCTTTGCAGTGCCATCAAGCTCCTGCATAACAGTCGTTCTGAAATGCTCGACAATAACCTCTATACGCTGTGATATATTTGTTTCATGCAGTTCAACAAACCTTGCTATTTGTCGTTTCGCATCCGAAGTTTTACACTTTGGATCTTCTTCAATCTCCTTATTAATCTGATAGAATGTTTCATACGTAGTGAAATTTTGCAGAACATCGAGTATAAATCCCTCCTCGATTGCCTGCTTCATGGAATAAATGTGAAAGGCTTCACGCTGACCCTTTGTATTCATTCTGCCGAAAAGCTGTATCGTTGTCGGCTTTGGTGTTGCTGTGAATGCAAACATTGAAACATTGCTCTGCTTACCGTTTCGTGCGATCTCGTCAACAATCATATCCTCTGTATCGGAGTAATTCTGCTCACCAGCACCGAGCGACATTGTTACCGCTGCCATTTCTTTTCCCGCTGTAGAGGAATGTGCTTCGTCAATAATAACCGCAAACCTTTTACTTTTTAGATTTGAAACAGTGTCAACGATATGAGGAAATTTTTGAATAGTTGTAGCGATAATCTTTGTATTGCCATTGAGAGCGATAGCAAGATCGGCAGAGTTGCACTTATCGTCCATAACCCTAATAAGTCCGGACTTATGTTCCATGCCCATTATCGCCTTTTGAAGCTGACGGTCAACAACAACTCTGTCGGTAATGATGACAACATTGTCGAATATAATCTTATTGTCTTTATCATGCAGGGAAGTCAGGCGGTGAGCAAGCCACGCTATTGTATTTGTCTTGCCCGAACCTGCACTGTGCTGAATAAGATAATTCTGAGAAGTAAGGTTCTTCCCTACATCTGCAAGAATTTTACGAATTGCGTCAAGCTGATGATAGCGAGGAAAGATAAGAGTTTCTTTCACTGTCTTTTTGCCTGTAAACTCGTCGGTCTGCTCTTTTGTTTCAATAAAAATAAATTTGCTTATCAAGTTAAGCACTGTATCCTTTTTGAGAATATCCTCCCACATATACGACACGCTGAACTTATCCTCAAATATGGGATTTCCTGCACCTGCGTTCACACCTTCGCCGTTACCCATATTGAAAGGCAAAAAGTACGTTTTTTCGCCGTCAAGTTTGGTCGTCATATAGACCTGCTCCAGATCCATAGCAAAGTTGACAAGAACTCCTGCTTTGAAAAGGAAAAGCCTTGACTTCGGGCTGCGTTCCGTACGATACTGGTTAATAGCATTTTCATAATTTTGACCTGAGAAATTACATTTAAGCTCAAACGTCATTATCGCAAAACCGTTAAGGAAAATCACAAGGTCTATACGCTCACTGTCGTTTGCATAGACCTCCTCCATAACAGAGAAGATATTTTTCTCATACAGAGCCGTTAACTCACGGTTGAATGTAGTTGCAGGCTTTGTGTACATAAGTTCAAGTTTGCAGTTTGATATCTCGACACCGTGTTTCAGCACGTCAAGAAGGCTGCCACGCTTTTTAGTCATTTCGGAATTGAGAAACGAAACGAGAGTGTCTTCGAGCTTTTCTTTATAGATTTTTCTCAAAGCCTCCATTTGTTCCGACTGCGTATCGTTCAGGAACTTAAACAGCATTTCACGGTCAACGGCAAAGTTAAGGTCAAAGTTTGAGGATTTGCGGATAACATAGCCGTTTTCAGACTGAAGTTTATCTAATATGTAGGATTGGTATTCTTTTTCGGTAAAAATATTGTTCATTAAATAATTCCTCCATAGAACCAAATTGGTCTTATTGAAAGCGATTTAGTATTCCCTTACAAACGATATCAATATTATCACAAAATAATACATCTTCACTTATTCCAAATATAGATAAGTCCTTCAATATTTGTTGTTTAGCATTTGCAGGTATAATAAGCCGACTTGAAATGCAAGTATGATCCTTAGGAATTGGAGCAATTATTGTGGTAAAAGCTTTCTTGTTTTCATTATAAACACATTTATCTATCTTATTTG
>CAMWIZ010000152.1 GCA_947174455.1 uncultured Clostridia bacterium
TTCAACTCTTGCTTCTATTTCTAATTTTGACGCGGCTGCCGGTCGATCCTTTTCAGCATAATCTGCCATAATGGCATCCTCTATCTCCTTACGCTCGGCAGAATTTTCGTCCAAATGATCCTGTGCCGCTGCGTTGTTCTCATACAAGTCGCCAAGTAGTTCTTCATTTTCGTTAATCAGCTTTTGCAGCTCCTGCTGACGTTCGTCAAGCTTTTTTTGCTCGTCATCAAGCGATGACTTTGCATCTGACAAGGCATCCTTTCTTTTGTTGATACCTTTTATTTCACCCTGAAGTTGGTTAATCATTTTTTGATCGGAGTTTGACATATACGACACAAGCTCCAGCTTATCGAGAAAATCCTCAAAATCCTTTGCCCCTAAGACAATTTCAAGCGAGGTAGTTTCTCCCGAAAGGTAAATTACCCTTAGCCTTTGCTTTAACACATCTATTCTGTCTGAAATTCCTGTTCTTGCCGAGTCAACCTCAGCCTGCATATCCGTTATTTGCTGTTCAAGAGAGGAGATTTGTTCTCTGCCGTTAGCAATCTGCTCATTGATAACCGTTATCTTGTTAAGCAAGGCTTCCCTGTACTGTTCTTTTTCTGAAATATCGCTCGCTGTTTGGTCAAGCACACTCTGATACTGCTGTGCTTCCTTATCAAGCTCCTTTTGACGCTCCTCGTATTCTGACAGATCATCATCTGCATAGGACACAATACCGGCAGCACCGCCAATAACAGCCAGCGACAAACAGCCTGCCGCTATTTTCAGACACAGCTTACCACCCAAGGATTTCTCCCCCTTCCTTTTTCAGGTATCTGCTTATAGATATTGCCGCACCCATAGCACCGATAATCATACCAAGCAGTATAAAAGACAGCGTCATATGCAATGCAACATCGGAATATGAAATCTCCGAAAACGGAATTATATACTGTACAGCAACAATAATTCCGCCGTACAAAAAGGCTATGCACAGTGAGGACAACACACCCGATACTATACCTATAACCATACCCTCTATAACAAACGGAACTCTGACAAACCAGTTTGTAGCACCGACAGACTTCATTATGCTTATTTCAAAGCGTCTGGAGTACATTGTCATTCTTATTGAGTTGCTTATTATGAAAAGTGAAATAATACCCAAAACAAATATTATCCACATACCTATATGCGTTACCAAATCATTAAGGCTTGTCAGCTTATTGGCAACGTCGCTTCTGTCGCTCAGCTTATACACACCTTTAACCGAGGTTATTTCATCGGCAGTTTGCTCGTACAGCGAAAGGTCGTCCATTGTAACGTGCAAAGCGTGAGGCAGCGGATTGTCATCACCCTGTAACTCACCAAACAAATCACCCAGTTCGTCCTCCAACTGCTGCATGGCCTCATCCTTGGAGTAGAACATACACTCTGACACGTTGGCAATTTTTCTTACCTCTGGGGCAATCTCCTTAATAGCCTGTAATTCCGTTACATTGTCGTCAAGGTAAACTGTTACCTGATTTTCCCTGCCGACGGATTCCACAACACTGTTAACATTAAGCGACAACAGCACCGCAGCACCAGTTATCAGCAGGCACGATACAAGCACGCCAATAGATGCAAGCGACATCATTCGGTTTGCCCAAACATTTTTCAAACCTTCTTTTATTAAATATCCAAAGCCTCTCATTACTCAGCCTCCCCCTGCTCAATGGCTTGAAGAGCCTCAGCATTTAACTCCTGCGGAGAAACATCCGCTATCTCCTCGGCTATCTCCTCAGGCAAGTCTGCCAAATTCTCAGGTGTTATCTCTATGGGAATTGCAACGTGTTCATCGGTTGCACCGCTGTCAGAGGTAACTCTGCCGTCGTTTATCTCAATCACTCTGTTGTGGAACTTATGTACAAGCTCATGCTCATGAGTAACAACAATAATCGTAGTACCCTGCTTGTTAATCTCATTGAGAAGCTCAATAATCTCAAACGACATTTCGGGGTCAATGTTTCCCGTAGGCTCGTCCGCAATTATGAGCGACGGATTGTTAACCAAAGCTCTTGCAAGGCTTACTCTCTGCTGCTCACCGCCCGATAATTCGGACGGACGGCTTTGTGCCTTGTCCTTCAAACCGACAAGTCCCAAAATATACAGCACTCGCTTTTTAACCGCACGGGACTTGGCACCGATAACCCTCATGGCAAAAGCCACGTTATCAAACACCGTCATTTTATCAATTAAGCGGAAATCCTGAAAGACTATACCCATGGTTCTTCTGAGATAGGGGACCTTGCGTCTTTTCATCTTTGTGGTATTAACACCGTTTATGATAATTTCTCCGGATGTCGGCTGTTCTTCCTTCATAATTAGCTTTAAAAATGTACTCTTGCCTGCACCGGACGCACCCACAATAAATACAAACTCGCCCTTTTCTATCTTGATGTTAACATTGCTAAGGGCATGAGTACCGCTCGGATAGACCTTTGAAACATTCTTAAACTGTATCATATAGCATTCGCCTTTCTTTTGATAATGGTAATTAAAAATTAAAAGCACAGAATGCAAACAATGCAAATGGGAATGTAGCGAGTATGTACGAGGAAATAACTCCCGCACCGTCTGTTACACTCCCGAATTTTATCAAACCAATCAGTACTTCATCGGGTTAGCGGTGAGGTACTTTTTAACCATAAGAGCAACCTTAAAGACTATAGCGTCCTCAAACTCTCTGAGGTCAAGGCCTGTAAGCTTTTTAATTTTTTCAAGCCTGTACACAAGCGTATTACGGTGTACAAACAACTTTCTGGAGGTTTCGGAAACATTCAGATTATTTTCAAAGAATTTTTGAATGGTAAACAATGTTTCCTGGTCAAGTGACTCTATAGATCCTCTCTTGAATACCTCATTAAGGAACATCTCACAAAGCGTTGTCGGAAGCTGATAAACAAGTCTTGCAATACCCAGATTATCGTAGCTTGCAATAGTACGCTCTGTGTCAAACACCTTGCCGACTTCAAGAGCAACCTGAGCCTCCTTAAAGGAATGTGCCAAGTCCTTGACACCCACAACTGTTGTACCTATACCTACAACACAGTGAGTGTAGAACTCACTTGACAACGTATCAACAATAGAACTTGCCAGCTTCTCCAAATCCTTTGACTCTATGCCTGCCTTGACTTCCTTGACAAGTGCAATGTCGTTCTCGTTAATATTGATAACGAAATCCTTTGTCTTATCGGGAAACAGGTTTTGAATTACATCATAAGCGGAAACATCGGTCTTTGACGTTATCTTGATAAGCATACAAACACGGGTAACCTCTGAATTAAACCTGAGTTCCCTCGCTTTCAAATATATATCTCCCGGTAGAATATTATCCAGAATAACATTCTTTATAAAGTTTCCTCTGTCGTACTTCTCATCATAGTACTGCTTAATGCTGCTAAGCGAAACCGCCAAAAGCTGTACATACTTTTGGGCAACATCGTCATTGCCCTGCACGAAAACAGCATACTCGGCACGGGAAGTACTTCCAAAAGATTTAAACGTGTGGCCGTTTATCACGAACGGAGCGGCAGAACTTAATGTTTCCGAAGTAATGCTGTCGTTAACCTCACCTATTCTGCCAAGCTCACTGCAGGCAATAACGACTGAAGTTTCATCTATTACACCGATAGTTCTGTCTATAGCATCTCTCATCTGATGGATTACACCTTGAAACAATCTGTTTGACATAACAACATCCCTCTTTTTATATAAATTTTGATAATACTCATAACACCCACACAGTTGCAGAAAAACGCACTGCAATCATATTGAGCAAATAATTTCAATGTTGTAACAACCCATGTGCAAAACAACCTATTATTGTATATAATGATACACAAATTTGAACTAAAATGCAACACTTCGCTACAAAAAAATTAAAAAAACCGTTATTTTTATAAAAAAACTTGAATTTAACGGAAGTGATGTTAATAACAAACCAAAGAGTATCCGCA
>CAMWIZ010000153.1 GCA_947174455.1 uncultured Clostridia bacterium
CGGTTATACTTATTGCAGATTCACAGGCAAGGCAGTTTTTAAGGCAAAGGAAATCCTTTGTGTGGGAAGCAACATCCATTACCGATCTGCCTGTAAAGCATATTAATTTATTCCGCAGCTATAACGCATACGTTAAGATTGTTTTTCTTGAAACGCAATGGCAGGAAAATTTACAAAGGAACGCAAAAAGAGCCGCCTGTTGTGCCGCAGACGGTTATAGATAAAATGTTAGCAAAGTTGATGCCCCGAACGTTATGAGGCACATGAGATATATTGGTTTTGTATTTAGGAGATGTCTTTATGGAAGAATATGTTGACTTTATTCATCGAATCAGCTATCAGCAGGCTGAACTCCGGATCGCAGAAGGGGATTTCACGCCGGACGGAAGAGTATATTTGAAGGTGAACTCTGATAACAGCTTTAAACCCTTTTACGGAGATACGGTTGTGTTTGACCTTAATGCTCGGGATAAAGCGAAAATATCCACTTTGATAGATAAATTATATGACAGCTGTTCCGAATGTTTTTGCAATAGACTTGATACTAGCACGCTGCATATGACGCTTCATGATCTGAGTGCCTCGGATAACCTCGACAACATTTCAATAGAAGTATTTTGTAACGAAATCAAGCTTCTTTCACTGCTGAAGCTTAACCCGATAACAACTCAAAAAATCAAGATGAAAACGAATTTTGTAATTAACATGGTAAACACAAGTCTTGTACTTGCGTTGATACCCACTGATGAAGGAGAATGGGATAAACTGCAGTCATTGTATACTCTGATTGACGAGGTTAAGGTTTGTCCCTACCCATACCTGACTCCACATATCACACTTACATATTTTAATCGTGAAGGATTTGACAAAAATTCATCCGATAAGCTGAAAGAGAAAGTAGCTGAATTGAATAGACAGAGTTTTGATATTACACTTTGTACCAAGAATCTGTTTTATCAAAAATTTATTAGTATGAATGATTACACAAATGTTTTTGGACTTACATCACAGAGGGGGTAAATAAAGTCTATCCCAGCGTATACAAGAATGAACCTAACTATAAATTGTGCATTATTGTCTAAAGTCTAAACATATGATAATAAATCTTCCTTACAGCATTGATAAACAGTTATTTTTGTAAGGATTATTCTTATCTTCCTACGGCTTGTTTAGGATAGTATTATAGTAAACGACATTAAAAATTACACAATGAGTATAGTAGGGTCTTCGTTATGTCTATTTTTAAATGTATATCGGCAAACATCACAAGTGTAGTAATTTAGGGTACTCCTTGAAAATTCTATGCGTTTATTATAGTGTAAATTTGCCTAAATAACAATAGTTTTGAAGAACAATTTAACAATCCTAAAAGCTGAGTGGAATGTAAATTATAACATTTTACTCAGCTTTTTATTTTATAAAGCTGCATAACATTTGGATACATATTATTGTTTAAAAAAGCAATATAGGTACTCTTTTGCAGTATGCTGTTTTTCAGGTATCGGCAGGTTGGGTAGCTCTATATTAGCTTCCGACCTTTTTGTATTCATATTGCCCAATCCGTTAACAGGTGGAAAGGACAGTCAAATGAAAATATAAGTTTGCGGATGAAAGTCAATCGGAGGTAGAGGTATCCGATGAGATTGGCGAAATGATTTTGCTTTAAGATGCAGGGAACACGCCAATAACGAAAAACACAGATATTTGATTATTTCAGCACTTCCGTATATGATGTAGTCAAGAAACGGAGGTGCTGTTTTAGAGTGAAAGCAAAAGAAATACCAGAGGTTTTATTCCTCTGGCTCTTTTGCTTTACATATGCCTTCTGCTGTTCCTGCTATGATAATCAGCTCGGAATCATCAAAAGTATCAAAGAGTGCATCTAACTGTCGGCGTAGGGTTGATTTTTCTATTGGACTGTCAGAATGTATGTATTGGTCTACGGATATATGGAACATTGTCACGAGCTGGATGAATAGCTGAAAGTTCGGAAACTGCCCCTTTTTTTCAATGGACTGCAAATGCCTTGCCGAAATGCCAGGTTCCTCGGCTAATTCCTCTCTTGTAATTCTCTGCTGCGCACGGGCTTTCATAATCGCCTGTCCCAATTCTAAAAAGTCAAAATTTTTTGCGGCTTCACTCACTTTTTTCACCACCTGTACTTGATAGATTTTACTCTATATATTGTACAGAAATGGAAGTTCCGCTTAAACGATGTGAAATATCCATATACTAGAGATTGGATTTCCGTACTCAAGTAAAAACCGCATATTTCTACGCTTGATACAGTTTGTTCAGATGGCTATACTATGTACGGTACACATTGAGAGGTTAAATATGTTTGGATATATGGCAGCACAGCAAGTCGCAGAAAAAGGGATGTATCACTTTGATGAGTACAATGGTTTTTTAAAAAATGCGTTGATGGTGTTATCAATATCAATTGAGTTTGTCTTGTTCTCAGAGATTTGTTGAAACCTGTAGATAAGCGGATAAGAACAAAAAATAATTTTTGTGAGGATTCTGCGACATTTGAATGATAGAATGATTAAAAAATGAGGAGTGATTTTATGCAGATACTGGTTGTTGAAGATGATAAACTTTTAAATAGTACATTGTGTTACAATTTATCCATAGCGGGCTATGATGATGTAGACAGTGCTTTGACAAAGGCAACAGCGATGCAGCTTTTTACAGAAAAAAGTATGTATCTCGCCCAGGCTTCGGATTTAAAATTACAGATGCAAACGGCAATTATCTGAAAGACGGCAGAACCGACACATGGTACACGGACATCACGGGTTCGGTAACAGTACTATTGACCTAATCAAATATGAGGGCAAACGTACTCAGTGGAAATATGTGGTTGCCCTATTCGCCGTTAAGTATTCTGCCGATGACAAGGGTATACTTACCATTGATGAAAGCAGTGTTAAAAAGCTGTCTAAAGTGTATTTCGATATGCACGACATTTCTGTAAGCTTTTCGGAGGAGGACAGCGGACACGGCAGTATGTTCAATGTTATGACCGTTAACACAACCTCGAAACCAATGTCTGAAATGATGGATATGTACCACTTTTCAAAAAGTCAACGAAGTCAGGTAAGAGAAATACTGGACAGCCGAAGTGATGATCGTTGGACTGAACTGCTGTACGGCTTTGACGGCATGAATACTTCCACCGCCTTTGTTAAGGTTGCAAAGGAGCAAGTAGGAACAGTCGGCGGTCAGATTTAAACAACATGGTACGGTTATGAACCGGAAGACGCACCAAAGGAATTGTCAGGCATCGCAGCCTGTGCAGTTATAGCAAATTTTCAAGGAGAATGCGGCTGCGATCCGGGAGTTTACAGTAAAGATTACGGCGATGCAGCAGGTATAATGCAGTGGACAGGACCCAACAAGAATACTTTGATGAAAAACAAATACCTCAAAAGACAGAAACCAAATACAGCAATGCCTTTGCCTATCTTACAAGGTCAAGATGTATATCAGGTTCTATTGTATCAGAGCTGATGAAAACTCACCGCATTTATCAGGATACACGGAACAATGTCGTATTTGTTAATCCCAATGAAAAAGGCGAAGTCGGTTTTTGGTGTCTGCGAGGAACTAACACTGAAAAGAAATTCACAAGAAATATGTCAGGTTCAAACAATCCCTACTACGGTTTTGCGTTAGATGCACATTGTGAATGTGACACTTTGTATGTCTTTGAAGCACCGATAGACCTTCTCAGTCACTGCACAATAGCCGACATTAAGTATGGCGAGGGAAGCTGGCATAATCAGCACAGAATCGCCCTATGCGGCGTTAATGACACCGCACTAAGGTATTACCTTACCTCACACAAAAGCATTACTACAATCAAATTCTGCCTTGATAACGACGATGCAGGAACTACTGCAGCTGACAATCTTATGACTAAATATTATGAACTCGGCTATAAAATCCAGTTAATCAATTA
>CAMWIZ010000154.1 GCA_947174455.1 uncultured Clostridia bacterium
GTTTTATGCAGGAAGGCAGATTATTTAGGATTGTGTATCACCTGCTTGATAAGGGGCAGGCTACAGCCTCGGAATTAGCAAAAAGGTTTGACGTATCAGTCAGAACAATTTATAGAGATATTGATGCTTTAAGCGGAGCAGGTATCCCAATTTATGCTGAATCAGGCAGAAGTGGTGGTATTCGCCTAATGAACGACTTTGTTTTAGACAAGGCTGTATTGTCTGAAGAAGAGAAAAAGGAAATCCTAACAGCATTAAAGAGTATAAATACTATGCAGAATATTAGCAGTAGTCAAACATTACAAAAGCTTTCCGCAATATTTAATCTCAGTTCGGAGAATTGGCTTGAAGTGGATTTTTCCAGATGGGGAAATAAAGGAACTGACAAAGGCAAATTTGAATTGCTGAAATCAGCGGTAATTCAACAAAAATGTGTAAAAATAACCTATGCAAATTCCTATGGAACAATTAGCGAAAGAATTGTCCAGCCGTTAAAAATGTCATATAAGTCTATGTCGTGGTACTTAAAGGCGTATTGTACGCAAAAACAGGATTATCGTATTTTTAAGCTGACCCGTATTATAGATTTGGAAATTCTTGCAGATGGTTTTCGCAAAAGTTCATTTCCGGAATTAGATGAAGCACCCAGTCAAACCTACAATACAGTCATATTAAGTTTTCCAAAAAGCATGGCATATCGTGTTTATGATGAATTTGATAAAACGAGGGTAAGCAAGCAGGAAAACGGAGATTTAATTGTGTCTGCTGAAATGCCGGAAGATGAATGGCTGATAGGGTATCTGTTATCATTCGGAACGCAAGTAGATATTATAGAGCCTGCTTATCTTAAAGAAATTGTAGCTGAACAGGCAAAGAAAATTTATGAGAAATATAAACCTTGACATAGGGTGTCAGTATATATGCGGTATAATTTAACTGTAAATTCTATTTAAGTAAGTGAGGACTGTAAATGAAATTCGAATGGAAAAGGCAGGAGAAAGAGTTATATGGCATAAATACAAAGCCCTGCGTTATTGATATTCCTGTTCAAAAATATATTGTTATTTCTGGCAGCGGAAATCCTAATGGCGAAATTTTTTCAGATAAGGTTGCCGCCCTGTTTTCGGTAGCTTATAAAATTAAAATGGCTTATAAATCACTTGCCGAAAAAAGCTGCGAAGTAACTGATTATTCCGTATATCCCTTAGAGGGAATATGGAACAAGGCTTCTGAAAAAGAAAGTTTGGTAAAGGAAGAATTGCAATACCGCATTATGATACGACAGCCGGATTTTATTACAATAGAGATGTTTGATAATGCCTTAGAGAAAGTTAAAAGCAAGAAAGATAATTCATATCTTGCAGATATTTCTTTTGAAACAATCTGTGATGGCAGATGTATTCAAGTATTGCATAAAGGAGTGTTTGATGATGAGCCTGCATCATTTAAGATTATGAATGACTATTGTTTGGAACACGGCTACAAGCGTATGGAAAAGGAGCATCGTGAAATATATTTGAATAATCCCAACCGTACAGAAAAAGACAACCTAAAAACCATCTTGAGATACAAAGTTACAAATATAGGAAAATAGCAATATATAATTAATTGTAAAATAGAAAGGAAAATGAATATGGGCAGACCTGCCACAAAGACAGATTTACTAACAGCAGCGACCTTAAATTATGAAAGGTTAAACACTCTTATTTCTGAGCTGACAGAAAAAGAGTTATCAATTTCTTTTGATTTTTCAGGTGATGAAAAAAAGAAAGAAGCTCATTGGAAAAGAGATAAAAACCTGCGTGATATTCTAATTCATCTTTACGAATGGCATCAGCTTTTGCTGAATTGGGTATATTCCAATCAGAATGGCGATAGTAAACAGTTTATTCCGGAGCCTTATAATTGGAGAACCTATGGAGGTATGAATGTGGAATTTTGGAAAAAACATCAATCCACATCATTAGAAGACGCAAAGAGTATGCTTAATAACTCTCACATTGAAGTCATAAAGTTAGCAGAAACTTTTTCAAATGAAGAATTGTTTTCAAAGGGCGTTTACAAATGGGTTGGCGGAAGTACATTAGGTTCTTATTTTGTCAGCGTTACGTCAAGTCATTATGATTGGGCGATGAAAAAACTAAAGATACACAGGAAAAATTGTGCCAACATTCGGGAGTGATAAAATGCATTTTGTGACAGCAAAGGGAATATTGTCTTCAAAAAACGGAATGAATTTATATCGTGGTTGTTCCCATGGGTGCATTTATTGTGATTCCAGAAGCAAGTGTTACCATATGGAACATGCCTTTGAAGATATTGAAGTCAAGGAAAATGCTATTGAGCTTTTAGAATATACCATTGCACATAAGCGGAAAAAATGTATGATAGGCACAGGGGCTATGACAGACCCATATATCCCTTTGGAAATGAAAATAGGTAATGTAAGAAAAGCCTTGAATTTGATATATGAATATGGATTTGGGTTTGCAGTGCAAACAAAATCTAATCGTATTTTACGTGATTTAGACCTTTTGCAGAAAATAAACGAGAAAACAAAATGCGTTGTACAAATGACCCTGACTACTTATGATGAGGAGTTGTGCAAAAAAATTGAGCCAAATGTGAGTACAACAATAGAACGCTTTGAGGCCTTAAAGGTACTGCGTGATGTCGGAATACCCACCGTTGTGTGGCTTACTCCTATTTTGCCGTTTATAAATGATACAGAGGACAATATTTCAGGAATTTTAGATATGTGCATTGAGGCAAAGGTTTATGGTGTTATAAATTTTGGTATGGGCCTAACACTACGTGAGGGAAACAGGGAATATTTTTATAGGCAGTTGGACCGTTTATTTCCGCAATTAAAAGAAAAATACGTGCGTACATATGGAAATCAGTATGTTGTCGAAAGCCTAAACAACAAAAGTTTAATGAAGTTATTTCATTTAAAGTGCGAAAAAGGCGGAATCGTACATGATAACAAGCAGATATTTGAGTATATGAATACATTTGAGGAGAAAAGCACAGCCGAACAATTAAGTCTATGGGATTTGTAGAAGAAATAAATGGAATATAGCCATAATTTTGTATGTAATTGGATTGAAATTTAACGTTTTTTGTGTTAGAATGTACGGCGGTACTGCAAGTGTCGTTAGCATCTTGCAGATATCCATAAAAAAGGTCAGCGGCAGTTCGTAACCATCCTGCCGAGGCAATGCCGACAGGTTGTTGCCTAAAACAAAACTAAGGAGAGAAGGCATAGGGTTTCCATGCCCAAAATACTCCTCTTGTTGGGGAATATTTTTTTGCCGAAAATTTTATGGAAAGATACAGCGTTATAACGGAGAAAAATCCACGGGAAATTGTGTTGCTGCGTGGTTCGGGGTGCGTTTATAAAAAATGCACATTCTGTGACTATTACAGCGACAGCAGCCGTAATGAGAATGAGAACTATCTGTTAAATAAAAATGTTCTCGGCAAGGTCACGGGTGAGTTCGGAGAGTTAGAGGTAATAAACTCCGGTTCGGTATTTGAGCTTGACAGCAACACTATTGACTTTATAAAAGAAGTGTGTAGGAAAAAAGGAATTGGGGTAATTCACTTTGAATCGCATTATCTATACAAAGAAAGAATACCCAAACTCAGAGAAAGCTTTTCAGAATTCACTTTGAAAATGAAACTCGGGCTCGAAACCTTTGACTATAATTTTAGGGAAAATATATTAAAAAAGGGGATACCCGAGCAAAACCCTAAGATTATCAGCAAGCATTTTGAAGAGGCGAATTTCCTTTTTGGTATAACAGGCCAAACGCCCGAATCAATGAGAAATGATATTGAACTCGGCTTAAAGTACTTTGAGCGGATTTGTGTAAACGTTATGTGCAGCAATTCTACTGCGGTAATTCCCGATGAACAGCTTATTCGGCTTTTTGTCAGTGAAATTTATCCTGTATATAAGGA
>CAMWIZ010000155.1 GCA_947174455.1 uncultured Clostridia bacterium
TGGCGGTTTGTATGCATTTATCGAGAAAATTAATCTTTTGCTTTATCCGCAAACCACAAATTCTAAATATAGACAAATAAACATTAAAAGGCAACACCGCACTATTGTAGTGTGTGGTATTGCCTTCAATTTAACTCAATATATGCTTTATTCCATACGCAATTCCGTCATCATCATTTGACTTTGTTACAAAGCCTGCAAACCTTTTCACTTCTTCTGAACCGTTTGCCATCGCAACAGAGTTTTTATAGTTGCTTAGCATTTCAATATCGTTAAAATCATCACCGAAAACAGCTATTTCATCTTTTGATAATTTCAGCTTATTTCTTATTCTTTCAATTCCCGCATACTTACTTATATGTTCATTGACAATTTGAACTATACAGCCATTGTCTGTAATATAAACCTTTGCAAGTTTTCCACATTCTATTGAAATTGTGTTGATAAGATCTGTCGGCAAAGGATTTAAGTAATTAACAAAATCACCGTCACTTATCAGAATCTTTACAATGTCATTATAGCGGCCGTCAATGGAAAACGTTTTTGTTTCATCTGTTCCCCATATTTTGTGGTCTTCTTTTGAAAACGGAATATTAGAAATATGTTCATTATTTGCCTTTTGCAGAGTTATTCGTATTGTCTTAAATGCTTTCATAACCTCCACTGCCTTTTTTACGGCTTCGTTGGGTATAAAATAGCATTCTTGACTGCTGTTAACGGAAATGACTGCACCGTTGCAGAATAAACCTCCATCAAACAAGTCCTTTTCTTCCTTACTTATCTCCAATGTATTAAACAAAGACACGGGTCTTGCAGTGGCTATAAACAGTTTTATTCCCTTTATCTTACATTCATTCAGAGCCTTTACCGCTGATAAAGGTATTTTTCTTTCACTGTTTAATAAAGTTCCGTCCAAATCAAAAAACATTGCTTTTATTGATGTATTTTCCATCTTGCCACCTCTTGTATACACTGTACAATCAAGTAAAATCGGCTCTTAATTGTTTGTGGCTGCCGCAATTATATCCTTACCACCCATGTACGGTCTGAGTGCCTGTGGTATTCTAACCGTACCGTCCTCATTAAGATTGTTTTCAAGGAAGGCAATTAACATTCTCGGCGGAGCAACGACAGTATTATTAAGAGTATGTGCAAAATATCTGCCGTCCTTGCCGCTTACTCTTATTCTCAAACGACGTGCTTGTGCGTCACCCAAGTTTGAACATGAGCCAACCTCAAAGTATTTTTTCTGGCGTGGTGACCATGCCTCAACGTCAATACTTTTAACCTTTAGGTCAGCCAAATCGCCTGAGCAACACTCAAGAGTACGCACTGGTATGTCTAAAGACCTAAACAGGTCAACAGTGTTTTGCCAAAGCTTCTCAAACCACATTTTACTTTCATCCGGCTTGCAGACAACTATCATTTCCTGCTTTTCAAACTGATGTATACGGTAAACTCCTCTTTCCTCTATACCGTGTGCACCCTTTTCCTTTCTAAAGCAAGGAGAATAGCTTGTAAGAGTTTTGGGAAGCTCCTCTTCTTTTATAGCGGTATCTATAAATTTACCAATCATGGAATGCTCACTTGTTCCGATAAGATAAAGGTCTTCTCCCTCAATTTTATACATCATAGAATCCATTTCGGCAAAGCTCATAACACCCGTTACAACATCACTTCTAATCATAAAAGGCGGTACACAGTATGTAAAGCCTCTGCCAATCATAAAGTCCCTTGCATAACTGATAACGGCAGAATGAAGTCTTGCAATGTCGCCCATAAGATAGTAAAATCCGTTGCCGGCAACCTTTCTTGCACTATCAAGATCTATACCGTTGAGCTTCTCCATAATATCGGTATGGTAAGGAACTTCAAAATCAGGCACAAAAGGTTCACCGTACTTTTGAATTTCGACATTTTCACTGTCATCCTTACCAATCGGAACACTCTCGTCAATTATGTTAGGAATTACCATCATTATTTTCTTAACCTTTTCTGCCAATTCCGACTCAAGTGCTTCAAGCTGTGCAAGCTCCTCTGACTTTTCAGTAACGAGCTGTTTCATCTGCTGTGCTTCGTCCTTTTTGCCCTGTCCCATTAAAGCACCAATTTGCTTTGAAAATTTATTTCTGTCTGCTCTGAGGGAATCTGCTTTCTGCTGTGTTGTTCTGCGTTCATTATCAAGCTGAATAACCTCATCAACCAGCGGAAGCTTACTATCCTGAAACTTTTTCTTTATATTTTCCTTTACCGCATTAGGATTTTCTCTCAAAAACTTAATATCTATCATCTTATAAATCTCCTTTTATAAATTGCGTTATTTTGGTACTAAAAAGTAATATTACTCTTTGATATGCTTTAAAAGCTCCTTTAAATCGTCCTCACCGTAAAATTCAAGTACAAGTGTACCACTGTTTTTGTTTTTTTGATTAACCGTAACTTTTCTGCCAAATGACTCGCTAAGTGAAAGCTCAACTTCACGATAATATTGAGGACGTCGATCTATTTTTTCCTTTACCGTTTTTTCCTCATCATTTTTATTAGAATTAACATCCTGAACAAGCTTCTCTGTTTCTCTTACAGAAAGTCCGTTTTCCACAATTTGTTGGGCAATTTGCTCCATCAGCTCATTATTTTCAACCCCAAGCAAAGCCCTTGCATGACCCGATGAAATATCCCCGTTTTTCAGCATTGTTTTTACACCGTCGGGTAGTTTCATAAGTCTTAGTGTATTAGCAACAGCGGAACGTGACTTACTTACTGTTTTAGACACCTGCTCCTGCGTCATCTCATACTCCTTAATGAGAGTTTCGTAACCCATAGCAAGCTCCAAATCAGACAAATCCTCACGCTGTAAATTTTCAATCAATGCAAGCTCCATTGTTTGTGAATCCGTTAATTCCCTAATTACAACGGGAATTTCCGTCAACCCTGCCATACGTGCAGCTCTGAATCTTCTTTCACCTGCAACAATTTCATATCCACCGCCAAATATAGGTCTTACCACTAAGGGTTGAAGTACGCCGTGCTGAGCGATTGACTCAGACAATTCACTAAGTGCCTCAGGTTCAAACTCCTGACGTGGCTGTCTGCTGTTAGGCTCTATTTCAGATATTCTGATAGTTACGGTACTGTTCTGATCTTCGCTTTCATTTTGCATAAAAATTTCGCTTAAACCTCTGCCCAATCCGCTTTTTTTTACTGCCATTTTTTACTCCTTATCTCCTGTCAATCTCCTCTGCCAAATCCATATAGGCTATACTTCCCTTGCCCACTCTGTCATAGTACATTATAGGAGTACCAAAGCTTGGAGCCTCACTCAGGCGAACTGCTCTCGGTATAACTGTGTTAAATACTTTTCTTGGGAAAAATCTTTTTACTTCCTCCACAACCTGCTGTGTCAGATTAAGTCTGCCGTCATACATGGTAAGCAAAACACCCTCAATATCCAAATGCTCATTAAATGAACGCTTAACACGCCTTACGGTATTCATAAGCTGTGAAAGTCCCTCCAAAGCGTAATATTCGCACTGAATCGGAACTAAAATAGTATCACATAAGCACAGTGCATTGACAGTAATAAGTCCCAATGACGGCGGACAATCAATAATGATGTAGTCGTAATTGGCTCTTAGCGAAATTACAGCATCCTTTAAAACGGATTCCCTGTGCTTTTTGTCGGCAATTTCCAACTCTGCGGCTGCCAAGTCTAAGCTTGACGGCAGAATGTCTAAATTGTCAAACTGAGTGCTTACAACTGTATCTGCACCGCTCACACCCTCAACAAATATGTCATAAGTGCTGTGTTTAACTGCTCTTTTATCTACACCAACACCACTGGTTGCATTACCCTGTGGGTCAATATCTATCAGCAAAACTTTTTTACCTTTTTTACCCAATCCGGCAGCAAGATTCACGGACGTTGTTGTTTTACCCACTCCACCCTTTTGATT
>CAMWIZ010000156.1 GCA_947174455.1 uncultured Clostridia bacterium
GACTAATACTGTTCTGTAAATATAATACGAAAACAAGGAAAAATCGTGATATTAAGCACGGTACTCTCTCCAATAACCTACGGTTTTATAACCGATTTTTTCGTAAATTCCGATTTTTTTCTCCCTGTGCAGATAAACCGCTTTTTCTTCACTCTGCATCTTCTTTGTAACAAATTCCACAAGCTTATATGCCAAACCCTGTCTGCGGTACTCTTTATCAGTCGCAACGCATCCTATAACAGCCGTATCGCTTGATTTTGCAATTACTGCTGCGGCTGACACAAGCTCACCTTTTTCATTGCGTATTCCGTAGATCTCAGATGTACCGTGACGTACTCTGTGTGATAAATCCAGAAAGAAGCTTTCAAATTTGGGCAGGGCATCTGTACTGTTATTTGCCGACACAAGCAGACTGTAAAATTCCCTTATAGTAGCCATATCACTGCGAATTACTGAAATACCTCTTTTTTCGCCCTCTTTTAAGTATGGCAAAGGTCTGCACCTCATCGTTTCTCCTTGTGTGAAGTGCAGATTTATTCTTGCCGTAAAATCACTGCTGCATAATACACTGCTTGGCGAAAGCACTGCAATAAAGTCCTCCGCCTCCCCTATATTGCTTGGATTACCGCATATAATCAATGTCTGATAATATCTGCAAAAAGCACAAACTGCCCTATTCCGTTCGTCCCTTTGCAGCCAAAAATCGAGAAAATCATATTTTTTGCCATGATACGCTAAAAGGTATGAAGCTTTCTTGCACCGTAGGGAGAATTACTGCAAATGCGGTTGAGGTCAATCTCAAATCCCCTGCTGAAATCATACGACATAATCATAATATAACCTCAGACCTCACCGCCAGCCGTCAAGCATGCAAGCTCCCTGACTGTTTTATAAACCGCCGTTAAATCCGACTTATAAATTACTGTGTGAGGTGCGTGAAGATATCTGCACGGCAAAGAAATTGCAGCGGTTCTTACTCCTCCGTTTGTTGTACTTATAACGCCTGCATCGTTGCCGCCTGCCACCGCCTGCTTTGGCTGAACCTTAACACCGACATTTTCAGCACATTTAAGTGCCGCCTTATACATATCACGGTCATATACGGTACGTCTGTCCATAAAAGAGACCACCGCACCCTCACCCAGTCTGCAAACCTGTCTTTCGCTGTCAACGTTAGGTATGTCTGCGGCGGTGGTAGTTTCCACAACTATTGCACAATCTGGATTGACGGAGTACGCTGCGGTTTTAGCACCACGAAGCCCGACTTCCTCCTGCACTACAAAAGAAAAGTACATATCGTATGGCAATTCCTCTTTTATCATTTCTGTCAAAACTAAGCAGCCTGCCCTGTCATCAAGAGCCTTTGTAATTATCGACTGCTCGTTTTCTTCATAAAATCCCTCAAATGCCGCAAGTTCACCAACTGTTACATTTTTCTCTGCATCTTCCTTATCGGCAGCACCTATATCAATGTACATTTGCGAGAGCTTGGGAATTTCGTTTCTGCTGTCCCCTTTTGAAAGATGAATCGGCTTGATGCCAAACACGCCGTTTATACCTGATGTACAGAGTATTACCCTCTTACCGCTGATAATTCTGCGGTCTATTCCTCCTACCTCATCAACCGATAACGTACCGTCGGAGTTAACACCCGTTACAATAAAGCCGACCTCGTCCATATGTGCCGACAGCAAAAGCTTGTTTTTCGCACGTTCTTTACCCTTCTTAAACGCAATTATATTGCCGCTTTTGTCAACGTCTACCTCGTCTGCACAGTCCTTTATTTCATCTAAAATAATATCCTTTACCGCCTGTTCACCTGATGAAACACCGTTTGCAAGACACAGTCTTTTCAGTAAATCCATATTCATAATTATCACCTATCATAAGCCGAGCTGATGTATACGTACAACAGCTTTGCTATGCTTTCTATATCATCAATGCTTACAACCTCAGCACAGGTGTGCATGCTTCTCTGCGGAACAGAAACGAGTGCGGTCGGAATACCGTCACGGGTAATTGAAATTCTGTCTGCATTTGTTCCCGTAGCTCCGCCAACAACCTCCAACTGATACGGAAGTTGCTCTGCCTTTGACAGCTCAATAAGCTTATCGGTCATGTTTCTTGACAAAACAGGCGAAATACAAATCATACCACCCTTGCCAAGTTCACCGCTCTCATATGCAGCAACACCTGACTGGCGTGCAAAGCTTACATCAACGGAAATTGCCTCATCGGGATATATAGAGTATGCAGCGGCAGACGCACCCTTACCAAAGGTTTCCTCCTGTGAAGTAAACACAAGCGTAACACCGCTTGTCACAGGCTTTTCCTTTAAAAGCTGTGCAACTCTGATTAGCAATGCACAGCTTGCTCTGTTATCGGTTGAACAGCAGGTAAAGCGATTGTTAAGCAGCATACAAGGCGTTGTGTCATAAGCAACAGTATCACCGAGCCTTACAAGCTCCCTCACCTTTTCCGCAGGCAGACCGGTATCAAGGTAAATGCAGTCGGCTGACGGAGCTTTATCCTCTCCGCCGTCAGATAAATGCGGAGGCATACAGCAGGCAACGGCGGTAATCTCACCCGACTCAGTTAAGACCTTAAAACGTGAATCCTGTACAACACGGCAGTCCATTCCGCCGCAAGGAGTAACCTTTAAAAATCCTTTTTCGTCTATAAATACAACTACAAAGCCAATTTCATCAATATGAGCGTCAAGCATAATATTGTGATTGCTTACATCACCGATAACCGCCGTTACATTATTATTTTTATCAACAGCTACACTGTCGGCAATGCCCTCAAGCTCGTTTGCTATTAAGCAGCAAACTTCTTCCTCCCTGCCGGAAACACCCTTAGCTGTACACAGTCTTGACAGCAGATTAAACATATTACAAAAACTCCTTTTACTCATGTTGCTGTAAATAAGGTGATTAAAAATCAGATACGTTAATTAAAGTTCATTTACCAAAGCCTTGAAGTGCTTTCCCCTCTCGTCAAAATTCTTATACAAATCAAAGCTTGCACTTGCAGGCGACATAGAAACTATATCTCCGCTTACGGCATTTTCATAAGCGGCTTTTACCGCTTGTTCCATGTTTTCAACCTTAATTACGGTCGGACAGCCCTCACAATAGTCAGACGCTTCATATATCGCTTTTTCTATTTTCGGACCTGTTGCACCCATTATTATTGCAGTCTTAACTTTCTTTACAATAAGCTCGCCAAGCTCAGTATAATCAAGGTGCTTGTCATAACCGCCGAGAATAACAATAATCTTTTTATCATAAAGAGAAAGTGTACCGAGTGCGGTTCTTGTCGGACTTGATGCTATGGAATCGTTGTAGTACTTAACTCCGTTTAACTCTCTTACAAATTCGTTTCTATGCTCAACTCCGCCGAAGCTTTTCGCCACACTTACTATGGTTTTCACAGAAACCTCTCCCCATACGGCTGAAATTGCGGCAAGGTAGTTTTCAACGTTGTGCAAACCGGGAATTTTAATCTCGTCCTTATTCAGTATAACCGTTTCTTTGCCGTTTACCACTGCAATCAAGTCACCTTTTTCATTCATATACGCACCGTTTGCAACCTTTTGCCTGCGTGAAAATTTCATCAAGCTTCCCCTCACTTCGTTTGAAAAGGAATTTGAAATTTCATTGTCAAGATTTACAACCGCACGGCAAAAGGCATTTTGATGCAAAACAATATTGCGTTTTGCATCTATATATTCGTTCATATCCTTATGTATATCAAGATGATTGGGTGCAAGGTTAGTAACCACTGCCACATCCGGACTTGTTCTCATTGAGATAAGCTGGAAGCTTGAAAGCTCAACTACCGCATAGTCGTCCTCTGAGATACTCTCGATTTCAGGCAACAAGGGCTTGCCGATATTGCCGCCAAGATGCACCGTCTTACCTTCGGCTTTCAGCAGCTCAGATAT
>CAMWIZ010000157.1 GCA_947174455.1 uncultured Clostridia bacterium
GGTAATATCTTAGTAAATAATATTTACGTTTTTCACTCGTGACGGTTTGAGTTACTGTATGAGTTTGTTATGGAGGTGGCTTTTATGGATATCAATGCGTGGTGGGACGGATTGTCAAATGTTCTTAAAATTCTGTATTGCGTAACTCTGCCTGCAACGCTGTTTTTTCTGCTGCAAATAATATTAACCCTTGTAGGACTTAATCATGTTGGCGGAGATATTGATATCAGCGATACATCTGGAATAGATTTTGACACGGACTTTGACGTGCATACGGATATTCACATAGATGTTTGTCATCATTCGGGTGACGTTGTAAGTGGTTCTGCTGATTTAAGATTGTTTACTATGCAAACCTTTATAGTGTTTTTTACGGTTGGCGGCTGGACTTCCATAGCCTGCATCAGTACAGGAACAGAGAGCATAGCATCTATTGTAATGGGTGCATTCCTTGGTGTAATAGCTATGCTTGCGGTGGCATTGATGGTAAAGTACTCATCAACTTTAAATGAGGACGGCACGGTTGACATTAAAAATGCTCTTGGTCAAACAGCCACAGTATACATTCCCATTCCGTCAAGCGGAAATGGTATGGGTAAAATTACCATTTCACTTCAGGGAAGATTTTCCGAATATGATGCCTGCACAATGTGCGAGGAGCCCATTTCGGTTGGCACTAAGGTGCGTGTTATTGATTTGGAGGACAGTGTAATGGTGGTAGAACCAAGTGATAAGTAATTGTGGCTGTGCCGCTTTTGCTATATATTTATTTTGAATTTGGAGGGCAAGGATTATGAGTGGTTATGGAGTTATAATTGGGATAGTTGTACTTGTTGCGGCGGTATTTCTTGTTTTGGTATTTATACTGTCGAGGTACCGCAAGTGTCCGTCAGACAAGGTTTTGGTAATTTACGGTAAGGTAGGTACGGATAAGGACGGTCAGCCGAGAAGTGCGAAGTGTATTCATGGTGGTGCGGCATTCATTGTACCTGTTATTCAGTCGTTTCAGTACCTTGATTTAACGCCTATTTCCATCAATGTAGATTTAAAAAATGCGTTGTCAAAGCAAAATATCCGTGTTGATGTTCCGTCAAGATTTACAGTCGGTATTTCAACAGAGCCGGGCATTATGCAGAATGCGGCAGAGCGTTTATTGGGTTTAAGGCTTGCTGAGGTTCAGGAGCTGGCAAAGGACATTATTTTCGGTCAGCTTCGTTTGGTTATAGCAACAATGGATATCGAGGAAATTAATACCGACAGGGATAAGTTCCTAATCGCAGTATCTAACAATGTTGAAATTGAGCTGAAAAAAATAGGTCTTAGGCTCATCAACGTTAACGTAACTGATATTAACGATGAGTCGGGATACATAGACGCACTTGGTAAGGAAGCAGCGGCTAAGGCTATTAATGACGCTAAGAAAAGCGTTGCAGAGAAGAACAGGGACGGTTCTATCGGTGAGGCTAACGCACACAGGGATCAGCGTGTAAACGTCGCTGCGGCAGATGCATTGGCTATTCAGGGTGAAAACAACGCAAAGGTTGAGATTACACAGTCAAACGCACGTCGCCGTGAAAAGGAAGCAGAGGCAATGAGAGTTGCCACTGCTGCTGAGGCAGTACAGCTTGCAAAAGCTAAGCAGGAAGCATATATTGCTCAGCAGGACGCAGAGCGTACTCGTGCCGAGCTTGAGATGGCAACACAGCGTGCCGATGTAATCGTTAAGGCTGAAATATCAAAGCAGCAGGCTGAAATTGAAGCCGAAGCAGAAGCAGAGATGCTCCGCCGCAAGGCAAAGGGTGAGGCTGACGCTATCTATGCAAAGATGGAAGCACAGGCTAACGGTGCAAAGGAAATCTTGATGAAGCAGGCAGAGGGTATAAAGGCTATTGTTGATGCTGCTGGCGGCGATACGGATGCAGCAGTAAAAATGATTATTGCCGACAAGCTTGAAGATCTTATGGCTATTCAGGTTGATGCAATTAAGAATATCAAGATTGATAAGATTACAGTCTGGGACAGCGGCAAGGGAAGTGACGGAAAAGGTACAACGGCAGACTTTTTGTCGGGACTTATGGCATCTGTTCCACCTATGAATGAGCTGTTCAAGCAGGCAGGCATGGAGCTTCCCAAGATTTTAGGTACTGATATTGAGAACGGAGAAGCATTAAAGGGAGAAGTGGAGGAAAGAGTAACTGAGAATACAGAGGGTAAGGCGTCGGAAGCGGCAGATTCGGCTTTGGAATATTAAGGAACCCCTGAATAAATACCGCCTGAGGGCTTGGCAATCATTTTGCTTGCGGCTTTTCGTCAGCTTGAACTCAAATCCCTTGAAATACGTGATCTCCCCCTGTGGGGGAGGTGTCACGAAGTGACAGAGGGGTTGACCGACAGACCAGTATTCCTGCGGTATTTTCGTCCAATTTGCCTGAAAATCCGACTTTGCAATCTAAAACTTAACTTTTAAACTGTATTAGATTTTTGTTACGCTTTTAAAAGATATGTAAATTTCAAAACAGGGGGCACTCTTGCACAGGGTGTCCCCTAAATAGAAAAATGATAGTGTATTTATTAGCATACCTAAATACAGGGGGGATAATTTATGAGATGGTTGCTTT
Organism: uncultured Clostridia bacterium; assembly: GCA_947174455.1. Classification (GTDB taxonomy): domain Bacteria; phylum Bacillota; class Clostridia; order Oscillospirales; family Acutalibacteraceae; genus RUG592. The sequence continues at coordinate 2,619 of CAMWIZ010000157.1, forward strand.
TAGCGGCGTTTATTGTAATATGTGTGATTTTTGCGGTGGCTATTGCTGTCAGCAAAAGCATCAATTACTCAATAGGAAGAAGATTATTTTTAGACAGTGATGATAATCTTGAAAATGATAAGGAAGACTTATCAGAATTTAAGCCATTTAATTTTGGTCGTGATAACATGACTAAATAATAAGCTTTTGGAGATATGGAAGGTTTTTATTATAAATTGTCTGTTCGGTCGGTTTAACATCAACAGCACCTATTTTTGATGCAGGGGAGGGATTTTATTGAGAAAACAGAAGCAGTGCCTTTGTAAAGTGATTGTGTGTTTAACTTTGCTGTTAAGTATGATGCCGATTACAACAGTGTGTGCAAAAGCGGATTTTAACACCGATGCGTATATAAATATTGATGAAAGCTATGTGTATGACGGTGGTTGCTGCGACTACAATGCTTCCGCAAGCAGCGGTAAAAATGTCAGTCAAATGGACGAGTACAGCGGTTATGACTATGTAATAGATTCTTATAATGTTCAGATAAATGTTAATGAGGATAACACTTTTGATATTACCGAGAATATAAACGTTTACTTTAATCAGGCAAGGCACGGAATTTACAGGGAAATTCCTTTGGTAAATACCGTTTACAGAATAGACGGTACTGTGAGCAAGAATAGAGCAAAGGTAAGCAATGTGTCTGTGTCCGAACAAAGCAGCAAAAGCAAAACATCGGACATGTACTGTATACAAATAGGCTCAGAAAATGTAACAGTAACGGGTGAAAAGGAGTATACAATAAAATATACATATGATATAGGAGCAGACCCATTAAAAAATGCAGATGAGTTTTATTTTAATATTATCGGCAGCGGCTGGACATCTCCGATAGGCGGCATTACATTTACAATCAATATGCCGAAGAAATTTGATGTACGAAAGCTTGGATTTTCGGCGGGATACGGCGGCATATTCGGAACGGATAAAGTTGAGTATGAGGTTAACGGAAATACAATTACAGGAGGTTATAATGGTATTATTTCACCGTTAGAGGGTCTAACCGTAAGGCTTGAATTGCCGGAGGGATATTTTACCTATAGAATAGATATATTGGTATTTATTTCCATAATTTTGCCGATTGTGCTTGTTTTACTTTCGTTTATTTCGGTTGTCAAAAACGACTGTTTAACCGGAATTAAGCACAGCTCCTTTAAATCTCCGTATCCCCCGCAAAGTGTAAACAGCCTTGAAGCGGCATTTTGGTACAAGGGCAGAGCAACTTCGTCAGATGTAACAAGCCTGCTGTTTTACTTGGCAAACAAGGGTTATATAGCTGTAG
>CAMWIZ010000158.1 GCA_947174455.1 uncultured Clostridia bacterium
AAAATACACAAACCAAGGTGAAACCTCACGGTAATTTGCACTGTTTTTATGTACAATATTTGTCGAAAATAACGAAATTCGAGGAGTAAAAACATTAGGAAATTTTGCATTATTTTGCATATTACAATTCATTTAGTGAAAAACAAACCACACATTTTGACAAGTTGCACAAAAAGGCTGTTTGTTAATTGTTCAAAATATTTAATTGAAAATCTGTTTTACCTGTTGACAATGGGAAATATTTAGTGTATAATCATGACCTGTAAAGCTTATTTCTTTACAGCTACGGTAGGTGAAGCGAGTGAAAAAAGATTTCAAGGTTTCGTATCTGCTTGATTTTTACGGTGAAATGCTTTCCGAAAAGCAGCGTGCCGCAGTTGAAATGTATTACAACGATGACCTTTCGCTAAGCGAAATAGGTGATCTTTTGGGTATAAGCCGACAGGGTGTGCGTGACTTAGTTAAGCGTAGCGAGTCTACCCTGTATGATATGGAGCAAAAGCTTGGTCTTGCCGCAAGGTTTACAAGTATGCACTGCGAGCTTGACAAAATAAGGAAAAATGCCGAAAAAATAGAACATCTTAACAATGAGCTTCAACATTCGGCAGATATTAGGGATTTAGCAAACGAAATTGCCGATATAGCGGCTAAGCTGGCAGAATAGATTTTAAAATTTTAGTTATAGAGGTGAGTATCTGTGGCTTTCGAGGGACTTTCCGAGAAGCTTAACAATGCGTTTAAGCGACTTAAAAATAAAGGCAAGCTGACTGAGGCAGACGTCAAGGAGGCTATGCGTGAAGTTAGAATGGCACTGCTTGAGGCAGATGTTAACTATAAGGTTGCCAAGGACTTTACAAAGGCGGTAACCGACCGTGCAGTAGGCTCTGATGTTATGGAAAGCCTTACTCCCGGACAGATGGTTGTAAAAATTGTTAACGAAGAACTTACCGCTCTTATGGGCGGTGAACAAGTCAGACTTAACTTTCCAAGCAAACCGCCGTGCGTTATAATGATGTGCGGACTTCAGGGTTCGGGTAAAACGACACACACCGCAAAAATTGCCAAAATGCTGAAAAAGCAAGGGCACCGGCCGCTTGTTGTCGGCTGTGATATTTACAGACCGGCGGCTATTGACCAGCTTAGGGTTGTTGCCGAAAAGGCAGGAGTTTCCGTATTTGAAAAAGGAACTCAGGACCCTGTAAAAACAGCTCAAGAGGCAATCAAACACGCAAAAGACTACGGCAATGACATAGTAATTCTTGATACCGCAGGCCGTCTGCATATAGACGAAACCCTAATGGGTGAGCTTAAAAGAATTAAGGACACTGTAGGGCCGCACGAGATTCTTCTTGTTGTTGACTCGATGACAGGTCAGGATGCCGTAAACGTGGCTAAGTCATTTAACGATTTGCTTGAAATTACCGGTGTGGTTCTGACAAAGCTTGACGGCGACACCAGAGGCGGTGCGGCACTTTCCGTAAAAAGCGTTACTGGCAAGCCTATCAAGTATGCCGGTACAGGTGAGAAGCTTGACGATTTGGAGATATTCCACCCTGACAGAATGGCATCAAGAATCCTCGGCATGGGCGATATGCTAACACTTATTGAGGAAGCTGAGGAAAAGCTTGACCGAAAGAAAGCCGAAGAAATGGCTGAGAAAATAACCAAAAGTCAAATGGACTTCTACGATTTGCTTGACCAATTCGAGCAAATCAAGAAAATGGGTCCGCTTAAGGGTATTCTCTCAAGGCTGCCCGGCATGGAAAAGCAGCTTCAGGATGTTGACATAGACGACAGACAGCTTGACAGAATAGAAGCAATTATATTGTCGATGACGCCCGAAGAGAGGGCAAAGCCGTCAGTTATCAATCCGTCAAGAAAAAGAAGAATCGCAAAAGGTTCGGGCATGAAGGTTGAGGATGTAAACCGCCTTATTAAGCAGCTTGAACAAATGCAGAAGATGATTAAAAAGGTTACAAACAAAAAAGGCAAAAAGAAATACAAGCGACTTCCGGGTTTGGGCGGACCTATGGGCAGCATGAACGGAAAAGGCGGAAAAGGCGGTATGTTCTAAAGCTTAGTAAAATTAAAGTGATTTCATCCAATATTCAGCAATAAAGCTTAGTTGGTGAAAATATAAACTCTTACTTTTGTGGAGGTGAAAAGAAATGGTAAAGATCAGACTTCGTCGTATGGGTGCTAAGAAAGCTCCTTTCTATCGTATTGTTGTAGCGGATTCAAGATACCCGAGAGACGGTCGTTTCATCGAGGAGATCGGTTACTACAATCCAATCGCTGAGCCTGTAGTTCTCAAGGTAGATGCTGATAAGGCTAAGAAGTGGATGGATAACGGAGCACAGCCGACCGATACGGTTAAGGCACTGCTCAAGAAAGCAAATGTTATCGGCTAATTGAGCCTAAAAGCACTCTTTGCATAACGCAGGGAGTGCATTGACATTTTATGATTAAATCTGAAAGGAATATTCTGATGGAAGAGTTACTCGTAACCATAGCAAAGGGCCTTGTAGAGAAGCCTGAGTCTGTCAGCGTTGATGCAGACGAACCCAACGAGGATGGCATAATCGTATATCATCTTCATGTTGATGAGGAAGATATGGGCAGAATAATCGGAAAGCAGGGCAGAATTGCCAAGGCTATCCGTACCGTTGCCAGAGCGGCGGCTATCAGAACCAACAGCAAGGTAATAGTTGAAATAGATTAATATTTTGCATAAAAGGAAACGACCTCAAATGAGTTTTGATTTGAGGTCGTTTCCTTTTTTAAAAGAATAAGGACATTTTTATATGGATTTTGTATCGTGACTTATACTGTTACTGTTCCAAACATCAGCTACCTTGCGGATTATTTTATCGGCAGCATCTCAATATAACCTCTCGTTCCTATCGGCTCAAGCTGTATGCGGGGTTCATCGCTGTTCCAGCTATAGCCAACAACTGAGGGATTATAGTTATTTATTGCTTTCTGCACCTCTTCTATAGCCGAACCGAAATCTTTCTCTTCAAACGGTTCTCCCTGAAACATCAAATACTTACACTTCGGAAGTTCTATTACATCAAAACCGTCAGGGACAACTCCGTCATAATCGGTAGACACCTCAACTCCCTGAACATATTCTGAGGTGTTTTCTGTTTTGTATTTCTCGGGCAGCCAGCAGCAGATCGGTTCTCCGCTAATTGACTTTATACTTGTCAGAAGACCCCATACATCACAGCCTACCTCACTGCAATAAGTCCAGTAGTCCTTTGCCGTTGTTCCTCTTTTGATAATAACCTTTCTCTGGGGCTTCTCAATCATTTGAATAAAGATGTTTCGTGTTTGCATAGTCTGTTCTTCCTTTCTCATTACGGAGTATTTTACTTTATAGGGCTTAAAAAGATAGATAGGAGAGGGGCATCGAGCATATTCCTTTGGATTGCATCCGAACTCCCGACAGAATGCACGCTGATATCCGTCAACGCTGTCATATCCGACATCTAAGGCGACATCTAAAATTTTAATCTTTTCATCACGAAGTCTTAGTGCAGATTTTGACAAGCGAAGCTTTCTTATATAGGCAGAGGGGGTGATATTCAGGTACAATACAAATAATCTGTAGGCATACCACGGTGAAAAACCCGAAACTCTCGCTAAATTATCGAGAGTTATATCCGAATATAAATTCTCCTCGATATACTCCTGCATTCTCTGTACCGCTTCGATTCTGTCGTCCAAAATTACTCATCTCCTTTCTGTCTACAGTATAACACAAACACTTTATTAAACTCTCGACTTTTTTTGCTGAGTTGTGTATTTCACTTTCCGACCTTTCTTGTGTTTTGTCTGTTGCATAAAAAAGATGTTTACTGTATTATACTAAGCGGCATCAGACAAATCAATTAAATATTTATTCCGTTTTTATCGCAAGGTGTATTATATATTTT
>CAMWIZ010000159.1 GCA_947174455.1 uncultured Clostridia bacterium
GAGGGAAATGTATCCCCCACAACGTCTTACAAGTCCAGTGGATACAATTTCTTCCTTGGAAGTATAAGACCTTCCTTATTGACACATACTTCTGTTCCTTTTCCTGATCTGTTCTTCTTAATCATAAGTTGAGAAAATTCTTTTCAAAAAAGAGTTTTAAATAAAAAGTTTATAAAAAATCAGGTGATTTGTTATGAAAAAAATAGGTTTTATCGGTGCAGGAAATATGGCTACTGCCATTATCGACGGGATTATCAGAAGCAACAGCGAGGCTGCAGCAAATATTACTGTGTATGATGTGCTTGCGGATAAGCTTGATGTTATGGCTAAGAAGGGTGTAAATATTGCCCAATGCCCCAAATGTACAGTTAAGGGCAGTGATATTATAGTTCTTGCGGTAAAGCCACAAAACTATGCTGAAGTGCTGGAGTCAATAAAGCCTGCCGTTACTGCGGACAAGGTTATAGTAACCATTGCAGCAGGTATTTCCACCGATTATATAGCTAAGGCGATTGACTGTGACTGTCCCATGGTAAGGGTTATGCCGAACACACCTTTGCTGTTGGGTGTGGGTGCGAGTGCTATGTCGAGAAGGAATATTTCTGACGAGGACTTTAGGTGTGTTTACGATATGTTTGCAAACGGCGGTGTGGTTGAAATCCTTGATGAAACACAGATGAACAGCGTCATTGCAGTAAACGGAAGCAGCCCCGCATATGTTTATCTTTTTGCAAAGGCTATGGTTGACTATGCAGAAAAAGAGGGAATAGACCCTGCATCAGCACTCAGATTAGTGTGTGCAACGCTTAAAGGAAGTGCGGAAATGCTTGAAAATTCGGGGGATACTCCTGATCTACTCATAAAGAAGGTTTCCTCACCGGGCGGCACGACGCTGAAGGCACTTGAAAAGCTTGAGGAGAAGGACTTCTATAATTCCATAATAGAGGCAATGGAGGCCTGTACGAAAAGGGCAGACGAGTTATCCATGTAATTTTATATCAGATATGATATTACAGCAGATTAATGTGTGAAAGTGATATTTACTAAGAAAGTATAAGGCTTAGTCTGTAATCTTTCGCAGGCTTTACAGGTGACGGTGAAACGCCAACGCAGGAGAATTTATTCATAAGCTTGACCATTTCAGCATAATAATCCGATAGAATATAAAAAATCAGGAGGATGAAGAAATGAGAAGCTTAGTTGTTACAATTCCATCGTCACCTATTTGTGGCTCCGCAAACCGTCGTTACTCTCCGTTTAAATCGGGGGTGGGGTATTTTTTTAGGCGGTATGGACTGATCGCCTTTTTTATTGCCGTTTTGTTTTCAGGTATTATATTCGGTGCGGTTAAAGCAGGAACAGCGGACGAGGCTTTTATTGAGAAACTGGAAATTGTTTTTTCAAGCAATATTTCAGTGAGGGAGGAGCAGACAATAACAGGAGCGTTTGTGAACTCGTTCGGTACATCGTTTCTTTTTTTGTTGATGTGCTTTTGTTTCTCTATGTCGCCTTTTGGAATACTTCTTGTGCCTGCGGTTATGTTTTTCCGTGGCTTCGGATTTGGCATATCGTCGGGCTTTCTTTGTATCAGCTATGGCTTTAAGGGGCTTGTATACTATATTTTGGTAATGCTGGTAGGTGCATTTTTATCGTCTATGGCACTTGTTTATGTGTCGCAGTACTGCTTTGATTTTTCCAAAGAAATTCTGCTGTCTATTGTGGGTAGAGATGGTATTTTACTTAAGCGTAAGCTCGTTGAATTGGTCTTTAACTGCGGATATATGGTAATACTCATTATTTTTGCATCGCTTGTAGATGCAGGTTTATATTTTTTGGTAGGGGGACTTTTCTCTTTTTAGTTTTTTTAGACTCAGTCGGCATATTTGCCCTGTAGTCAGTATTTTTATTTGATTTAGTGGGTGATATTTTGTGGCAGGTTATCAAATAAATCCTGACAGAAATTCCGAAGATAAAATGAGAGCGGTGCAGTTTTTTGATGTATACTTCAAAAATTTCGGAAAGCTTGTACAGGTGAATTTGTTGTTCTTTATATCGGTAATAATATCGGTGGCATATATCTGCGGAACATACATTTTATTTAAGGGTTTGAGTATAGCTGTTGCCGCTGTTTGCCTAATTGTACTTAACGTATTCATGGCAGGCGTTACGCAGTGCTGCAGATATACGTATGAAAATAAGGAGTTCAGGACAGTTGAAGCTTTTTTCAAGGGTATTAAGAATAATTGGAAAAGCTTTCTTTTACATGGTGTAATCTTTTATGCAGTGTTTATAATCAGTTATTTTTCAGTAACAATGTATGGCAGTGCGATTGTCCAAAGTTCAATATTTTGGGTTCCGCTTGTAATTACTTTGCTGATAGTTTTGTTTGCACTCTTTTCATTTTACTATGTGAATATAATGACGGTGACACTGGATATCAAGCTTAAAGATATTTACCGCAACAGTATGCTGTTTTCTTTCGGAGAGTTAAAAAACAACATTTTGGCAACGACAGCACTTCTTATTTTTGCGGCTGTGATTTTTACAGTTTGTGTAATATTTTCAACTCCGGTATGGCTTATCGTGGTGGGTGTTCTTATGACTGCACTTATAATTCCGTCAACCGTTGAATATATCATTGTCTTTTATACTTACGACTCAATGCTTGCTATGCTTGACGTTAATACAAAAAAAGAAAGGCAAGAGCAAACAGATGCCCCTGCCAAACCCCCAATAAACAGGGAAGAAGCTGAGAAGATATCCCGCCTTGCACCTGATTCGAAGGATGAGTATATATTCCATAACGGAAAGATGATAAAACGTTCTTTAGTGGAAGAACAGCTAAAGGACGTATATGACGATTGATTTATGAATATTCTTACTTCATTTTTATGTAATCCCAAAACCAAATATCTTTTATTTCAAAGGATTTGCCGTTGAGGTACTCTAATATTCCAGCATCTGTTTTGTATGCAAACTTTAGCTTATAGGAACAAAGAGCTTGCCACTTCAACTGTGAGTCCTTATTTATTTTATTTGTACCGTACTTACCGTCACCAACCAAAGGGTGACCTATATATGCCATATGGGCCCTTATTTGGTGTGTTCTGCCTGTCAGCAGTTCAACTTCAAGCAGGCTCATGCTGTTAAACGAACTCAGAACCTTGTAGCGTGTTTTTATAGTTTTTGTGTTTGCTGTTGGTCTTGAGGATATATAAACACGGTTTTGCTTTTCGTTCTTTTCAAGATAATCAGTCATAGTTGACTGATTGCGTTTAGGAGTGCCGTGAACAACACACAGGTAGTATTTTTTTAATTCCCTATCCTTAATTTTCTGATTAAGGATTCTCAGTGACTCGGCATTTTTTGCAGCTATTACAATTCCACCTGTATTTCTGTCAATTCGATTTGCAAGCGATGGTGCAAATGAATTTTCGTCTTTTGGATTGTACTCGTTTTTATCATAAAGGTAATGCTGCAAACGTGCAAGGAGAGAGTCGAAGTGGTAGTTTTCGTCAGGGTGGCACAGAAGTCCCGTAGGCTTGTTCAGAAGTATTATGTTTTCATCCTCATAAACGATATCAAGCTTAGACGGAGCCCTTAAAAAGTCGTAGGTATCAAACTGGGGTTCATCAAAAAATTCGTCCTTTATATACAGCGTAATTACATCGCCTTCATTTAGATGAGTGGAGATTTCGCATCGCTTGCCGTTAACCTTAATATATTTTGTGCGAATATATTTGTACATAAGCGACTTTGGCATAGTCTTAAAGCGTTTGGCAAGAAACTTATCCAAACGTTGGTTAGCGTCATTTTTCCTAATTTCAATAGTTCTCATAAATTTTTTCCTCTTAATTTAAGGTAATGCCGCACGTTTATTGTGTGACTGTGCGGTTTAAGGAAGCACTGATTAAATATGGTGCTTATATTGCGAAGT
>CAMWIZ010000160.1 GCA_947174455.1 uncultured Clostridia bacterium
CCTATACATATTACAGTTGATCGAGTTATTTCAAATTCAAACAATTAAAATCTTCATAATACTATTATTCTCATTCTTCCTTCAAACTCCCCTCAAGCCCCTCAATAAACGGCTCAAGGAAATAATCGAGAACAGTTCTCTTTCCAATAATAATGTCGCAATTCCCCTCCATTCCTATTTTAATCTCATCGGGCAGTTTGTCAATCACTATCTCAACTTTGTAAGCTGGGCCGATACCGTCAAGATTGACCGTGACCGAGCCGATAGACTTTACCTTCCCCGACAAGAATTTATTATCATCGTTTCCGAATGCGTCGATTTTAACATTCACAGCGTCGCCGACCTTGATCTTCTGTATGTTTTCATCTGCAACATACGCTGTAAACATTATTTCCTTATCATTCGGAATGATATAACCGACTGTTTCGCCTGCGTTGAGAACAGTATTACTGTTAACAACCGACATCTGAGTTACCGTACCGCTGACAGGGGCTTTCAGCGTCATTCGTTCAAGAGTGAGCTGAGAGTCCTTTAGCTTTATTTCCTCGCTGCTTATCTGAACGTCAATGCTGTTTATCGTATGCAGCACCTGCTGCTTTTGATTAAGCCTGTAGGTCTCTTTCTCGTTTTCACCATCAATAGCCTTAAGCTGCGACTCATAAACGCTGTTCTCGAGTAGTATATCATCGGCAAGATACGCAAGATCACCATACTCGCTTGTATCTACCTTAATATCACTTTGCTTGCCGTCCAGCTTATCATAAACTTGTTGATAAGTATCTCGCTGTATTTTTAGTACTTTCAGATTATGTTCGTACTCATCGTTTGCAATTTGTTGCTCAGAAGAATCTAACGAGAGAACACTTGAATCGGAAGAAACAAATTCCCCGTCCTTGACATTTACTTCGGCAACATTTCCGCCGTACAGACTTATTATTTCGACAAGCCCGTCTTCCGGCAGAACCACTCCATATGAAGTAACCGTAATATCGACATATGAAAACTTTGCCCATACTATTGTCGTGATTATCAATGCGACTATCAGGAATAGAATAACATTTGCCAAAACGTTTTGCGGTCGTTCTATTATTTCGAGCATTGATGGCAAGAAATCGTATTTTAAATCACGCTCTCTTATCCTTAAATTTTTTTCCAAATATGTTTTCATTCAATATCTCCCCGAAGCTGACTATTATACAAATAACAATACAATCCACCTTTTTGCATCAGTACGTCATGACTTCCCTGCTCTATCATCTGTCCCTTGTCTATCACCATAATTTCATCAGCTGCCGCAAGCGTAGATAATCTGTGTGCGATAATTAATACTGTTCTGTTTTTGCAAATATCTCTAAGATTTCTCTGAATAATACTTTCCGATTCGTAATCGAGAGCCGAAGTTGCCTCATCAAATATCAGTATTCTTGGATCGTTAATAATAGCTCTGGCTATAGCGATACGCTGCTTTTGTCCGCCAGAAAGTGAAACACCCTTTTCGCCTATAACGGTGTTATATCCCTGCTCCAGCTCCATAATAAAATCATGTGCGCCTGCTATTTTGGCTGTTTCTATAATTTTTTCCAACGTTACATTCGGGCAGTGTATTGAGATATTTTCGGCAACAGTACCGTTAAACATAAAGTTTTCCTGTAAAACTACGCCAATCTGCCGTCTTAGCTGTGTAGGGTCCATCAACGAAATATCCATTCCGTCTATAGAAATACGGCCGCTTTGAGGGATATACAGTCTTTGTACAAGCTTTGAGATGGTACTCTTTCCCGATCCGCTTCTGCCAACCAAACCGATCACTCTATTTTCAGGTATTTCAAAACTAATTCCGTGAAGAACATCGGACGCATCTACTCTATACCTGAAACGAACGTTATCAAATGTAATTTTACCTTTTATTTTGGGAAGTGTTCGTAGGGATTGTTCATTTTTTCTTTCGGCCGGTGTATTGAAAATATCCCCTATTCTTCGAACAGAAAGAGAAGCTTGTTGGTATTCCTGCCAAAGCTGGACAAGACGAAGCACCGGACCGCTAACATGTCCTGCAAGCATTCTAAATGCAACCAACTGACCGATTGTCATAGTTCCGTCTATTACTGATTTTGCACCAAAAACAAGCACAAGCAGATCAACAACGTGTTGAATAAATGTTGCTATCGAGCTTGATGTTTGCGAGATAATTGATGTTTTGTATCCTGCCTTTACATAATCAGACTGTAAGTCACCCCATTTTTCTTCAAAAGATGATTCCAAAGAAAAAGACTTTACCGTTTGAATACCGTTAACTGATTCCACAAGGAAAGACTGTGCATTTGCTCCTGTTTCAAATTTTTTATCTAAGCTTCTTTTAAATAGTGGTGTCACGATCAGCGACAGTATAGCAAATAAAGGCAAGTACGCAATGACTATGATTGTAAGCTTAGTGCTGTATAAAAACAATACAACAATATAAATCACTATAAAAAATACATCAATTATAGATGACAACGGCGTTCCAGTAAGAAATGACCTGATTTGATCAAGTTCCCGTACTCTTGCAATCGTTTCACCAACACGTCTTGATTCAAAATATTTCAGCGGAAGCCCAAAAAGATGGTGAAAAAGGCGAGAACTTAATATAACATCTATTCTGTTTGTCGTATGTACAAACAAATAGTTTTTGCAAAGATTCAACAGCAATTCATAAACATATACAATCAATATTCCTACCGATATTGTATATAGTGTGTTCATCGCTTTATGTGATAAGACCTTATCAACAACTACTTGCGTCATAAGAGGAGTCAATATCCCCAATATTTGGATCATAAAGATCGCAAGCAAAACACATAGAAACTGTTTCTTAAATTTGATAATAGTCGGAATAAACCATCTAAAACCAAATTTTTGAGTAAGCTTATCATCGGATGAAAACTTCTTTTTTCCTATAATAATAACATATCCTGAAAGTTTTTCAAAAAGCTCTTTTTCCTCAATTGATTCAGGAGTGCCTACCAAGGGATCTAAAATAACCCACTTTTCTTTTTGTTTACTAATCAAAAGGATATAACTGTCATCTTTTAATTTGGCTATCACTGGAACATTTGTCTTATTAATCTTTTTTTAGACAATTTTCCGGCTGAAACCTTTATCTGTAGTTTTTTTGCTGTGCTTATTATTTCCTGATAAATGTCACGAGTGTTTTGAAATTTATTTTCAAATTCCGATGGAACCTGTATTTCAAGAAATTTAGCCGCAATCAAAAAACACAAATATCCAGAATTAGATTTATTTTCTGTTACCATTAATAAAACCCACTTTGCTATTATTTACCAATCCATTAACAATTGCATATTTTATCGCAGAATCAGTACGTTGTCAATCATTTAATAAAATAAAATATTTTTTGTAAATAGTTGTCAAAAAATATTGGAGCTATAGTAGAAAAACATACATAAGAACAGTCTATAAAACGTTGAATTCTATAATAGACCTGTTCGATAATCTTGTCAAAAAGAAGAAAAAGTAATATACTCAAATTGGTGATGAATAATGAATAATGGATAATCAATCAAGAATAGAAAAACTCAAATAAAACAAATACCAAGAATTGTTCGAAGTAAAAAAGCAACATTTAAAAAAATGCTTGAAATACTGAAAGAACAGTACAAAAAAGGCCATGCAAGAGGTGGAAAACCGCCTAAATTAAACGTTTTAGACAAATTGATAATAATGCTCTGCTATTATCGTGAATATCGCACAATACAGCATATAGCATTTGATTACAATGTTTCCAAAAGTACAATATGCGAGAGTATTGAATGGTAACCGCCAAATAATTCACCGTCCAACCGACAAAAAAACAGAGTCGTTTCCGGCTCTGTAAAAATCATTATGAAGTTTTTGCTGAAAGGGCAAGTGTAGAAAAACATGTTT
>CAMWIZ010000161.1 GCA_947174455.1 uncultured Clostridia bacterium
TTTTAGCAACAAAATACAGTGCGTCATTAAAAAAATAACCCAAAAAATAATGTCGTTAAAAGTATGTGGAAAACTTGTGTTTTTCTCAACAATATTACTATTTGTAAAGTGGAAAACCATGTTTAATATGTGGAAAACCATGTGGAAAGAGTGGATAACTATTTTGGAAGTCCGCATTATGCTTGATTATTTACAAATTTGTAACTGTTAACAAATATTATTCATTTTTGACATGTGGAAAACTCTGTGGAATGTTAGGAAAACGTTATAACAAATTGTAATACAGCCCCTGTCAATAGGTTTTTAGAAAATTATAAAAATAACCTTTTTATTGTCAAAATTTAACGTATTATGGCTTAAAAGAAAAATCGTTACACTAATGATGTAAACATTACACAAAAGTAACTGAATTTTTGTGGTTTGTTATAATTTATCGAAAGCTATACCCATTACAGTTGCGAATTTTTCAGCGTTGTTATATAATTTAATACTATAAAGTTTAATTTATGGGCGTGGTTTTTATGTACAGGCTGCTTATTGTAGAGGACGATAATGATATTAACAATTTGATATGCAATGCCTTTTCTAAGGAGGGTTATGTGTGTGTACAAGCCTTTTCGGGTACAGAGGGGCTGTTGTATATTCGCAATGAAAATTTTGATTTGGTAATACTTGACCTTATGCTACCCGGCATGAGCGGAGAGGAGCTTGTTAAGGAAATAAAGGCACTGCGTGACTTACCGGTAATAGTTGTTTCCGCAAAGGATTCTATTGACAGCAAAATAGAACTGCTCACATCCGGTGCAGACGATTATCTTACCAAACCGTTTGAGGTAAGGGAGCTTTTGGCAAGGGCGGCTTTGCAGTTAAGAAAGGCGGCCGCCAAAAACGGTAACGAGGACAAGCTTAGTGTAGGGAATTTGACCCTTGATAAAACCTCTTATACGGCAGCGGTGTGCGGTAAGCAAATACCGCTTACAAGGCAGGAGTTTAAAATATTGGAATTGCTTATGCTTCATCCCGATAAGATTTATACTAAGCAGGAAATATATAATTATGCTTGGAGTGAGCAATATATCGGGGAGGATAAAACCGTAAATGTTCATATCAGCAATATAAGAAAAAAGCTTAGAGTAGAAAGCGGTCATGATTATATAGAAACAGTGTGGGGTATCGGTTTCAGACTCAAGGCAGTACCAAAGAGGTAATACCTTTCAACTAAAGTGAGAGTATTTTATCGAGGTCAGATGAAAATTCGGCTTCACAACTCGAGTACCGCAATGATTCTATATCGGCTTAAATAATAATGTTTATATGTTTTGAATCTTTAACCTTTCTTTAACATTACTTTGCGATTTATTTAACTCAGAGGGTTATAATACAGACATCTTTTAAAGGGAGGAAAAAGGCATGGAATATTTGTTGACTACAAACAGTATTACCAAAAGGTTTGGACATCATACGGCGGTTAACAATGTAAGTCTGCATATAAAGCAGGGTGACATATACGGTTTAATCGGCAGGAACGGTGCAGGCAAAACAACTCTGTTGAGAATGATAGGAGGTTTGGCATCGTCTACAAGCGGAGATTTTACACTGTTTAATAAAACGGGCCGAGAGGTTTTGCCGCTTATGACGAGAATAGGTCTGCTTATTGAACAGCCGGGATTGTATACAGGTATGTCGGCAGCAGATAACATGAAGCTGCAGTGTCTTGCTCGTGGAGTAAAGGGCAAGAAATGTATTGACGAACTCCTCGCACTTGTAGGACTAAGTGACGTTGGCAAAAAAAGAGTCCAAAACTTTTCATTGGGTATGAAGCAAAGGCTTGGTATCGCAATGGCTATGGTTGGTGACCCCGATTTACTACTTTTGGACGAGCCTATAAACGGACTTGACCCTCAGGGTATCGTTGAAATAAGAGAGATTATTACTAAGCTTAACCGAGAGAAAAATATCACCGTGGTTATTTCCAGTCACATTTTGGAGGAGCTTTCAAAAATGGCGACCATGTACGGAATAATACATAACGGTGAGCTTTTGGAGGAAATAAGCAGAGATGAGCTTAGTGCTAAGTGCTGTGAGCGTATAGAGATTGTAGTTAACAATACCGCTGCTGCCTGCTCAGTAATAGAAACTATGGGTATTATGAACTACAAGGTTGTAGATAAAAACACCATAGAAATATACGAGCGTTTGGACGAAAGCGGTGCAATTACGCTTGAACTTGCAAAAAATGATGTAAAGACGGAGAGTGTTGGCGTTAGGCGTGAATCTCTCGAGGAATACTATCTTAATATGACAGGGGGCAGCCGTAATGTATAATCTTTTTAAAATGGAGCTTTACAGAATCAGCAAATCTTTGTCAACATGGATATATGCAGCGATAACGGTGCTTGTGGTCATTCTTGTTGTTGTTGTCACCAATGTAGATATTCAGGCTATGGCAGAGCGAAATGAATCAATTTCGACTGAAAGAACAGATACTGTTACCGTGGAGGATGGTCAGGTTACTGTGCATACCGGATTTTACTTTGACACGGCAGCAGATTGGATAGACAATGACATAAATATTTTCGATTTTATGATTGTTACATTGCGAAGCTGTACGCTGCTTTTACTTATGACCATCTTTACGGCACAGTACTTTAATGCAGAAAACAAAGGCGGTTTTGTCAAAAATGTTGCAGGTCGCCTCAGACACAGGGGCAACCTGTTTTTGGCAAAGCTTCCGGGACTCTTTATCTTTACTTTGTTTGAGTTTGTAGTTGCTTGTGTAACGTGTGCTGTCGCTGTAAGATTGATTATTGGCGGGATAGATTTAAGTCTGACAGCAGAGAATGCGAAAATTCTGGTGGTAATGTTTTTGCTGCATTTTGCCCTTAACTGTGTAATTGCATTTTTGACAGTTCTAACGAAAAATACAGTTGTTTCGTCCTCATTGGGTATAGTAATCTGTGCGGGTATGTTTAACCTGATTTACAGTGCTGTGGATATTTTAATCGAAAAGATGGGTGCGGAGAATTTCTCCATTCAGAAGTACAGTTTAGTCGGAAATATACAGCTTGTCGGAAGTACTCACGAGATGTGCAGTATTCAGACAACAGTGTTGATAGGGGCAGCGTTTATTTTGGTGACAAGTGTTCTGTCATATGCTATAATGAACAAAAGAGATGTATAAATAATAAAAGGTGAGGTGGATGTGTGGAGGCAGCAGTACTGTTGTTGTCAGCGGTTGTTGTGGTGCTGACTATAGTCTGTATTGTGCAGAGCAAGCAGATCAGGCAGATAAGCCGTAGGCTGTCTTTTCTGAGGGATAATGCAAGTAATATGCGGCTTACTTATGATTCTCCTTTTCCGTCGGTGAATCGTCTTGTAACAGTAATAAATGAAATTTTGGAAAAGTGTCGCAGTGCGGAGAATTTATCGTCAATGCATGAAAATGAGCTTAAATCCACAATTATAAGTTTATCCCATGACATACGGACGCCTCTCACGTCGCTTGACGGTTATTTTCAGCTTTTGACGGCTTCCGGGAATGAAGTGGAGAAGCAGCAGTATATTGCCGTTATTCGCTCCAGAATAGCCGCTCTTAAGGATATTTTGGAGGAGCTGTTTACATATACCAAGCTCAATGACAGCGGTTATGAGCTTCCTGTGGAGAGGTTAGAGCTGACCGGTATAGTCGGCGACAGTTTACTGATGTTTTATGAGGAGCTTAACTCCCAAAATATAAGTCCGACAGTTAATATCAGCGATGAGCAGATTTTTGTACAAGGCAATGCAGAAGCCCTGCACAGGATTTTTCATAACATCATAAAACATGCAGTTGCCAACGGCAGCGGAGAGAAAGGAGGATTATCTGTTTTTGCGGATAAAAAGGAAGAGTATGTGA
>CAMWIZ010000162.1 GCA_947174455.1 uncultured Clostridia bacterium
GGTTATTAACTGCACTAACGCTTTCGCAATGTCTAAGGATAGGTACTGCTTGAGATTCTATTTTATATTGATATCAATCTTGTTTCTCAGATGCTTGGATTTTAAGATATCCTTTTGTTTATTTAGACTGATATGTGTGTAGATTTGCGTTGTTGTGATTGAACTATGTCCGAGCATTTGCTGTGTATATCTTATATCGACATCTTCTTCTAACAACAATGTTGCAAACGAGTGACGGAACATGTGAGGCGTTATATGCAGTGTTATTCTGGCTCTTGTGGAATAATTTAATATTATTGTTTATTAGAAGAGGTAGTAGATATGAATTTCTATAAAAACTCCTCTCAGGAGTGTAGTGAAGTTTAATGAATATAAAATATCATTTCCATTAATTTATATTGATATCATCTTCGGTAGTGATAAAGATGATATCAATATAAAAGAATTTAGTGTTTTGATACCTTGTTTTACATAAAAGTGAACTTAAGGAGGAGGGAGTATCCATGACACCGGATGAAGCTATTGAACTCTATAATATTGAGGTGGATAACTATAATGAATATTGCGATTATATTCAAAGCTACAGTAATAAGGTAGATGAATTACGATCTGAGCGACAGAGGAAATGTATGCAAGCTGATGATAAACAGCGTGAAATTCAAAGAAATCAGGAGCTGTTTGACTCTGTAAATAATACAACTGGTGATCGAGATGGTCTTTTTTCTCATTTAACTAAGATAAATGAGAAGGTACAGGAAGCAGCATCAAATTTTAGTTCAATGGTAAGTTCGAGTACAGTTAAAGCTTTTAATTTAGGTGATGAGTTTGGTGAAAATGCGACAAATGCCAATTCTAAACTTATAGAAGTCTTTGATTTAATTGGAAAAGGAAAATCCACCATTTCAGAAACTATTGAAAGCCTTAACCAAGAATTGCAAGCTTTAAATTCGAGAATTCAAGAACTTGATTCGGAAATATGCAGGGCACAGGGGATGATAGACCAATATGAATCAGACAAACAAAACTGCCTTGCTAACATGGCTTACTATGAGAGGTTTATAACGTAATAAAAGGAAAGAGGTGAATATATGGCGACAATAGAGCTATACAAATCCAAAATCAATAATATGTCAAATTACATAGAACAGGCAAAAAGTTCTGTTAGTGATTTTTGTGTGGATTTATCTGCTTTAAAATCAAAAATCCTTGGTATTAACAGCAGTGTTTGTGATAGTGTTGTCAGCAGCATCTCTTCCTCCTCACAGACCCAAGAGCAACAAATTGCAGGGTTGGAGGCAACTCAAAAAGAAGTAAACGCTTTTATAGACCTCACAATCAACCGTGATAATTCGGCTGCTTCGGCGGTATCTAAAGCAAAGAACGATTTTTACAAGCAATATGATTATCTAAAGCCTGAATGCGAAAAATCAGACTGGGAAAAATTTTGCGATGGTTTGAAGAGTGTCGGTGAGTTCTGTAAGGAGCATTGGAAGCTGATTGTAACAGTAGTGATTTGTGTTGCCGCTATTGCCTTAATATGCACGGGTGTTGGAGGAATTCTTGGAGCCGCTGCAATTGGTGCGTTGATGGGTGCCGGTACAGGTGGTTTAATGGGCGGAATAACAAGCGTGATGTCAGGAGGCTCATTCTTTGAGGGCTTTGAAGAAGGTGCATTTTCGGGTGCGATAACCGGTGCCATCATGGGCGGTATCGGCGGAGCCGGTGCATTGTTTGGAAAGACATTAACATGTGGTACAAAAATTGCCAACTTCATAAATACTACAGCCAAAATCAGCGGAGGAATGTCCAGTGTAATGGGAGGATTTGATACACTTTCAATGGGGCTGGGAATGATAGACCCTGATAATCCGTTGACAGCACTCAATACCAAGCTCCATTCAAGTAAGTTGTATAATGCATTCCAGGAAGCAACAGGAGTTGTCGCAACATTTACCGGCGGAGCAACAAGCACAATGGCTTGTTTTGTTGCAGGCACATATGTACTCGCATTAGATGGACTCAAGCGAATTGAAAATATAGTTGCCGGCGACAAGATTATGGCTGCCAATCCGGATACTTTTGAAATTGCTGAGAAAAAGGTTCTTGAGACTTATGTTAGACAGGTGGATAAGCTTGTTCATCTTACAATTAACGGTGAAGAAATTGTTACAACAGACAATCACCCGTTCTATGTACAGGGCAGAGGTTTTATTGAGGCAGGCAGTTTGCTTGTTGGCGATAAGCTTGTCAGCGTGAATGGTGAGGATTTATTTGTTGAAGATTATAGCATTGAATTGACAGAAGAAACCATTTCAGTATATAATTTCCAGGTTGAGGATTTCCATACATATTTTATTAGTGAATACAAGGTATGGGTGCATAATGTTGATTGTATGCCTACTGAAAAGCAAAAAGGATTTGTGAGTAGTAAACAAAATCCAGATGGTAGTATTACAGTTACTAAAAAGATTAACGGCAAAAATGTAGATATTAAATACACTAAGGCTAATGATGGGCACTATTATCCCAGATTTGAGGAATATGCAGATTATAAGAATCCTAATATTAAAGCTGATTTTTCTAAGCCAATTAAAGTTAATGGAAAAATGAATGGAACATACGGTCATGATTCAGGACTTATTAACAAGCAGTTGGGTTTGAGTGAAACACCGACTGGTTATGTTTGGCATCATGTAGAGGATGGTAAAAGCATGTTGCTTGTTCAACAAAAAATTCACTCTATTAAGTTTGGTGGATTTACTCATCGAGGCGGAGCCTCAATTATCAGAGGAAAGTAGGAGAACAGATAAATGGAATTAAAAGAGTGTGGAAAAAAAATAAATACAGTTTCATTTTTTGAAGTTGAAAAAGTTTTAGGTGGATATTTACCCGAAGAATATAAGGCATTTATGCTTGAACATAACGGGGGACGACCTACAAAGCGACTTGTTCTTTCATTTGTTGAACATGATCCAGAAACAGGTCAGGATTTTGACAATGAATTGGATATATATAGTTTCAATAAGCTAGAAGATATACCGGATTTTTATGATAATTTGTATTCTTCCGAGTTGATCCCTAAACATTATTGTCCAATTGCAGATGATTCTTGTGGAAATGAAATACTATTATGTATTGCTCAAAACGAAAAATATGGTGAAATATTTTTTGCTGACCATGAATTGTTTGAAGAAGATGAAAGATGGACTATTACAAAGATTGCGAGTAGCTTTACTCAGTTTATTGAAATGCTCCAAGAACAATCGTTATAAGAGTAAAATAGTTCCAAATACTTGTTATAGCAGTTGCTACAGTCATAGGTGTTGCATCAAGTATAATGGCTTGCTTTTTCGAAGAAACTAAGCTATTGTTGAAGAGCTTCATCTTATGGTGAGATTTATTAATCGAAGATTATAGCGTTGAATTGACAGAAGAACCAATTTCAGTATATAATTTCCAGGTTGAGGATTTCCATACTTATTTTGTTGGCGATTGTGAATTTTGGGTGCATAATGATAAATGTCCAGTTCCTGAACCTAGGAAATCAGAAAAGAATGGATTAACTTATAAATCCAATACAAAGCATACACGCGGTCAACCCGGCAATCGTCCAAATGCTGGTATAGAGCCTAAAAATTCATTTGAATTATTTTAAAATTCAAGAGCTTCAACCATTAAATCTGGTCAGAGGTATACTTATGAAAAATCGACAGATACGTTGCATCGTTTTTTCAGTAATGCTGATTTAATGGATTATAATGGCTATTTTGCGTTGTGTGTTGATGGAAAAATGTTTCCAAACATAGTTATAAATGCAATAATATCCGTAAGTGTTAACGAATTAAAAAAGTCTTTAATGGGTATTCCTGTTAATGGAGCAATATATGATAT
>CAMWIZ010000163.1 GCA_947174455.1 uncultured Clostridia bacterium
ACCAATACTATTGCAATAATCACTGCAAGCAGTGCCAATACAATCTTCCTTTCCAATACAAATTAGAGGTGACACCGACGTCTTAACCCTTGCGTTTTAACACACGTACTGTTTCCGTATTTTTCGGTACACTGCACCACGCCCTACTGCCGTTACAATGAAATAATTGTTTCGCAACCTGCCGAAAACACTGTTACCAACTGTACGCACGCTGAAATTATGTGGTATCGCCTTAAAACACAATGAGCAGAAACACAAGTCTTTCTGCCCATTGATAAATATATTATACGGTTAAATTACTTCAAAGCCGCACTGCACCTTGCACAAACGCACGGGTTCTCTGCGTCCTCGCCGACTGTTACGCTATATGCCCAACAGCGTTCACACTTTTGACCCTCTGCCTTGTTTACTTCAACCTTGAGCTTGTCTGCATTTGAATCGTTTACAACCTTAACATCGGACACGATAAATGCAGCTTTTAACTCGTCCTCAGCAGACTTGATAAAGTCGTACTCCTCGCCTGTGCAGTAAAGCGTAAGCGAAGCCTCCAACGAACTCTTAATAAGCTTTTGACTTACCGAAAGCTCCATTGACTTCTTAACAATGTCACGCAATTCATGGATTCTATCCCAGCGTGAGATAAAATCGTCATCTGTATCAAGGGCAATTATCTCAGGCATTTCATTGAAAAGAACACAGCTTGCGTCAGCATCGTCCCCATGAGGCATGAATTTCCAAATCTCGTCAGATGTATATGCAAGAATAGGAGAAACCATTCTTGTCATTGCGTCAAGAATAAGATAAATCGAAGTCTGAGCCGCACGACGGAGCTTGCTGTTGCTCTTCTCGGTATAAAGTCTGTCCTTGAGAACATCAAGATAGAAGTTTGACATATCTACAACACAAAAGTTATGAACAGCATGATATACCTGATGGAACTCGTAATTGTCATAACCCTGTCTTACCTTCTTGTTAAGCTCATTAAGCTTAAAGATTGCCCATTTATCAATCGGCAAAAGCTCGTCTATGCTGACCATATCCGTTTTTGGGTCAAAGTCATAAAGATTGCCGAGAATATATCTTGCAGTATTTCTGATTTTTCTGTATGATTCTGAAATCTGCTTTAAAATTTCCTTTGAAATATGAACATCTGACTGATAATCGGTGGAGGCAACCCACAGTCTGAGTACATCCGCTCCGTACTGGTCGATAACGTCCTGCGGACTGATGCCATTGCCGAGTGACTTACTCATCTTTCTTGATTCATCATCAAGAATCATACCGTGAGTAAGAACCGTTTTATACGGTGCATTGCCCATAGTTGCAACAGCCGTCAAGAGTGACGACTGGAACCAACCTCTGTACTGGTCATTGCCCTCAAGGTAAAGATCAGCAGGATAAGTAAGGTTTTCACGCTTTTTAACAACGGCTGTGTGTGAAGAACCGCTGTCAAACCATACGTCCATGATATCCTTTTCTTTTTCAAACTCCGCAGAACCGCACTTTGAACACTTTGTGCCGCTCGGCAAAATCTCCTCAACCGAATGGCTGTACCATGCATTTGAGCCTTCCTTCTCAAACAAATCTGCAACGGCAAGCATTGCTTCCTTGTTGATATGAGCCTCGCCGCACTCCTTACAGAAGAAAATCGGAATTGGAACACCCCATTTTCTCTGGCGGGAAATACACCAGTCCTTACGCTCCCTTACCATTGAGGTAATTCTGTCCTTACCCCATGACGGAATCCACTCAACTGTATTAACAGCATCAATAGCCTTATCCTTGAAATCATCAACAGAGCAGAACCACTGGTCTGTCGCTCTGAACAGAATAGGTGTCTTGCATCTCCAACAATGCGGATATTGGTGAGCAATTTTCTTAAGTGCGAACAAAGCACCTGTTTCTTCAAGATAAGCAGCAATTTTTTTGTTTGCGTCATTTGTAGAAAGACCTGCAAACTGACCTGCCTCTTCCGTTAAAACACCACTTGAATCTACAGGGCATATAACGGGAACTTCCGAATAATTTCTGCACACGTTATAGTCGTCAACACCGTGACCCGGAGCAGTATGTACACAGCCTGTACCGCTTTCAAGAGTTACATGGTCACCGACAATTACAAGCGATTCTCTATCAAGGAATGGGTGAGCAGTCTTGATGTACTCAAGCTCGCTGCCCTTAACTGTAGCAACAACCTCATAGTCGGTGATGCCGGCAACTTCAAAGGCAGACTTATAAAGCTCAGACGCCATAACTAAGTACTCGTCACCTGTTTTAATAACCGAGTACTCAAATCTCGGACCCACACAAATTGCAACATTGGCAGGCAACGTCCATGTGGTTGTTGTCCAAATTACGAATTTAACCTTAGACGAATCTATTCCCATTTTGGAGAACACACCCTTATCATCGGTTACACTGAACTTTACATAAATTGAGTGGCACGGATCTTCCGCATACTCAATTTCAGCCTCCGCAAGGGCAGTCTTGCAGTCAGGACACCAATAAACAGGCTTCAGTCCTTTATAGATGTAGCCCTTTGTTGCCATTTCAGCAAACACACGAATCTGCTCCGCCTCAAACTCGTGATTGAGGGTAATATATGGGTTATCCCATTCTCCGATAATACCTAATCGCTTAAACTGTGTACGCTGGTCGTTTACATATCCTGTAACGAACTCCTCGCACATTTTTCTCAACTCAACAACAGAAATTTCAGCAGAATTTCCTACACCTGCCTTTTTTCTCGCCTTAAGCTCGGTCGGCAGACCGTGGGTATCCCAACCGGGTACAAACGGTGCTTTAAAGCCCGCCATATTTTTATACCTTACTATAAAATCCTTTAAAAGCTTATTAAGTGCATGACCCAAATGAATGTCGCCGTTTGCATACGGAGGACCGTCATGTAAAATGAACAGAGGTTTACCCTCGTTCTTCTCCATAAGCTTTTCATAAACGCTGTTATCTTCCCAACCCTTTAAAGTTACAGGCTCGCTCTTAGGCAGACCTGCTCTCATCGGAAAATCTGTCTTAGGCAGATTTAGGGTTTTGTTATAATCCTGTGCCATTGGTTCTCTCTCCTTTATAGGGAATATTGCACCCCTATATCATAATTAAAAAACATATCTGATTTAAAATATATCTCTAAAAAACATCAAGTAAATTATACAACAAAAATTACTCAGATGCAACATCGTAATCTTCGCCAAACTTAAGCTTGCCGAACTTTCTCTCAAATACCGACTTTTCTATCTGAATAGTTTCAGCATCCTCCTCGGCTATTGGCTCAACAACATTATTGACCGTTGCAGCCTCTACTGCTGCTTCTATAGAGGTAAACTCCTCTTCCTCATCGGATTCCTCATCTGAGTAAGTCTGTGTTGGGTATCTCTCCCCCAAGTCCTCTAGGGTAGTATCAACGTCAAGCTGATCTGGCAATACTGTCAGTGCAGATATCTGAAGCTCGTAGGCATCTGTCAGCTTTTTGCGTACGTCCGCTGCCTCCTGCTCTATTCTGATAATAAGCTCCTTTTGCTTTATTATTCTTTCATTTGCATCGGCAATGATATTATCAGCCTGTTTTTTCGCTGCAGAAAGAATTTTTTCCGCCTCATTCTCCGCTTCCTTTATCTTTTGATTAGAAAGCTTTTGGGCACTGACAAGTGCATTATGCACACTTTCTTCCTCTTGGCGGTACTCCTCTATTTTA
Organism: uncultured Clostridia bacterium; assembly: GCA_947174455.1. Lineage (GTDB taxonomy): Bacteria > Bacillota > Clostridia > Oscillospirales > Acutalibacteraceae > RUG592. Next base: position 3,710 of record CAMWIZ010000163.1, read on the forward strand.
TTTGCCAAAATTTCCATTTTGGCAACAAGCTCAAACTTCTCGCTCTTTAATTCCTCAATCGTCAGCACAACATCGTCAATAAAATTATCGACCTCATCGCAACGGTAACCGCCGATGTTTGCCTTGCGAAAGCTGACATTTTTCACCTCGTCAACTGTAAGCATAAAAAC
>CAMWIZ010000164.1 GCA_947174455.1 uncultured Clostridia bacterium
CTTATATTGTTTATATATTAAATCCTGTTTTATATGAGCACTGTTAATAATACTGAAATTATAACATAAACTGCAAGAATGACAGGTACGCCCACAGTAAACTTTAAGTGCCGTGTTTTGTGGTGAAATACATACATACCCAGTAATGCACCTATACTTCCGCCGACCGCAGCAAAAGCTATCAGCGTACTTTCCGATACCCTCCACGCACCACGTTTTGCCCTGAACTTATCAATACCAAATGCGGCAAATGCCGCTATATTTATAACCAAAAAGTAAATAATCGCCGCTTCTTTAATTATAGTCATTCTACCGCTCCCCACCGTTTATTAAAAAAAATTGACGTCATTAAAACAACCAATCACACCAAACATCAAACCCTTGTAGAGTTTTGGTCAAACTTTTTTAAATCTTTCAGTTTCAAAAGGCAGAGCTTTTGGTGGTTTTTAAGGGCAACACCCTTAACATTATACACTTACTTAATGCCTGTAGAACCAAAGCCGCCCTCACCCCTTACGGTGTCGGTAAGCTCGTCCGACAGCATTATCGGAAGCGGCAGTACAGGCATAACTATAAGCTGGGCAATTCTTGTTTGCGGTTCAATGACAAATGGCTTACTGCTGTGGTTTGTAAGCCCTACACATATCTCTCCCCTATAGTCACTGTCAACCACTCCGACTGCGTTGCTTGGGCAAATTCCGTGGTTAATTCCCAAACCGCTGCGTGCAAATACAAATGCCGCCATGCCGCTGTTTGGCAACTCTATTGCTATCCCTGTCGGCACTTTAACCAAATCTCCACTGTTTACTGTAATCGGCTCATCAATACAGGCATATAAGTCAATGCCCGCAGAACCCTCGCTTGCTCTCTTTGGAACTAACGCATTTTCTTTGACCTTTTTTATCTTTAAATACTTCATAATAAACCTCATTCAACCCCACGAAAATACAATCCGCCTGTGTACTCCCCTGTTGGTTTCTTTCTGTTTAAATAGTCCTTGAAAATATTTTCACATTCTTCTTTGCTTTCATAGGTAAATCTAAACGACATGAAGTCAGCCCCTTTAAAAGCCCCCTGCTTGTCCGATAGAACGAGTGCATTGCCGTTTAAAAGTTCTGTACATCCACTGCTGCACATGAGTGTGAATGTCTTTCCCCTACGGTCGGTTATCACGCTTTTTCCTTTGCAGTCAGAACAGCCCTTGCCGTTTTTATTCGGGCAGTTTCGTGTAATCATAAGAGGAAGATGACCGTAACCGACAAATCCCCGCTCCATTGAACCGCCCATTGCATTTATTTGATTCGCCGTAAGCTCACAGGAAAGCTCTGTATCACACAGTCCCAGTTCCTCATAAAAATTAACAGCAGAGGTATTGAAAATATTGAGGGCAAAACCGCCATGTACAGTAAAACCAAGCTTTTTGGCAAGTGCAACCGTGCCTATATTTCCACAATAGACATCAAGCACACCCACTTGCCTTACCTTTTCCAAAGCTTCAGCTACTTTTTCCTCTAATCCGAAAATTGCCCGTGGTATCTCCACTGCGACGGTAAAACCGTCCTCAATAAGACTGTCTATTCCCTCTACTGAGGAGAACAGCGGAACATACACCATCTCGCACTTTTGAAAAATATCAGGTATGTCACAATTTCTAAAGTGGGCACGGTATTTCAGCTTACCTTCTCTACGGTGCGGAAGTACGGGAAAAATATTTGTTGGATTAGTGATTTTCTTTTCGGCGGTAGTTATCTGTCTTTCAAGCTTGTCAAGTACCTCTCTCCTCATTGCATTAAGTTGAGAAATCGGGACAGTCAAATTATCGCCGATATTTATTGACACAGACTGAACCCTAAATGCTGTGCCGCCCGTTTTGGAAAGCTGTGCTGCCGCCTTTTCTTCACTTAGGGCAACAGTTCTGGCTGTTTGCGGCACTTCACCCTTAACTGTTACGCTAATGTCACCGCATACAGCGGTAAGCTCTGTGGGTACATTCTCCCTTAAGGTTAGCTTCATATCCACCAAACGGCTTTGTATTTCGTCTTTATACATCATTCTTAATTCGGACAAAACCTTGTTTGTCGCTGATACAACGTCTTCCTTTGAGCGTGTTCCAAACATCTCTTTGCCAAGCTTACCGTTGTAATACCCGTCCGTAAAGCCGCTGCGGGAAAAAACCGCCCTCAATCTGTCCAAATCGGATTTATCTGCATTTCCCGTTGATTTTGCCTTTTTACAGGCTGCAACTGCGGCTGCAACATATTCGGGACGTTTCATTCTTCCCTCAATTTTTGCACTTGTTACACCCATTTCGGCAAGCTCTGATATCTTGTCTATTATACAATTATCTTTAAGGCTAAGGTCATGTCCTGTACCACCCACAACTGAAAAGGGCAGTCTGCACGGCTGAGCACAGCGACCCCTGTTTCCGCTCCTTCCGCCAAGCATTGCCGACAAATAGCACTGCCCCGACATACACATACACAACGCACCATGCACAAAGACCTCGGTTTCAACATCACAGCTTCTCACCACGGCTTCAATCTCGTCCTTGCTCATCTCTCTTGCAAGCACAACCCTGTCAAAACCCATGCTGTACAAAAGCCGGGCCGCCTGCGGTGTATGTACTCCCATTTGGGTAGACGCATGAAGCACCGCCTGCGGACATATCCGCTTAATGTGATAGGCAAGCCCCAAATCCTGCACAATAAAAGCATCTGCACCAAGCTCATATGCTTTTTTTACGACCCCCAACGCCTGCAAAAGCTCCTCATCGCTGACAAGCGTATTTACCGCCATATGTACGGCAGTTTTATGCAGATGGCAATATTCAATCGTCTTTTTCAAATCCGATTCGTCAAAGTTTGAGGCATAGGCTCTTGCACTGAACTGTAACGCACCTATATACACTGCATCCGCACCCTGACGCACAGCTGCCTCTACCGATTCATAAGAACCGCACGGTGCAAGTATTTCAATATTATTTTTCAAGTCAATCACCATTTACATTTCATTACATTAAAAAGGGCAATCGCAGTAAAAGCCGCAATTACCCGATTTTGTTATTTTTAGGTTTTACTCCTTAAAACCTGCCGAAACTTTCTTATCACATAAAATTAGTCTATATAATTCGCAGACATAAAAGGGACTACAAAAGCCCTCTCGTAATCAACCAGTTTATTCGTCCTCGTCCTCAAAGGATTTTTGCTCAAAGAAGCTGAGTATCTCCGCTGTTGCATCTGCACTTTCAGCAAAGGCGTCTTCACTGAAAAAACCCGGAATTGGGGCATTTTCTTTCTTTTCTTTATTTTTTTTCTTAGTTGGAACAGCAGGAGCCTTTTCCGTAGCAGGCTCTGCATCGGAAGCAGGTGCTTTCGATACCTCCTCAGCCGCCAATCGTCTGCGTAATGCCGTTATCTCTCTTTTCAGGCGGTCAATTTCCTTCTTGGATTCTTCAAGCTGTTTTCTTGCATTACCCGATTCTTCCAAATAATCCTTTATCTGACTTCTCAGGTTATCCTCGTCACCGCTTGCCTTCTGTACTTGGTCACAGTAATCCATTGCGGCGAACAATGCTGCCGATGCGGTTGACAATCTGCCGTTGTTTTCAAGCATCTTATTAACCTTACGCTCAACTCTGTTGGCTATGCTGAGCATATACTGCCTGTCCTCATCTGTAACAACAGAAAAATCATACCCGCAAATACTGATTTTCAGCTTACTTTTTTCCATTTGTACTCCCGTCCTTTTCCTAAAAAATGAATATCGGTTAACAGTCGGACCTTGAACCCGATTGCTTTTATTCTTATGAAGTCCGCATGATACTTAACACACATAAATACAGCTTAATTATAACTCAAATATTGCACTATTACAAG
>CAMWIZ010000165.1 GCA_947174455.1 uncultured Clostridia bacterium
GGATATAATAGAGGATCTTCGTCAGGCATTTGAAAAGGAAGGCTTGCTGTAACTGTGTATTTCGTGCTGAAGTGCAGTTATTGTATAAGTAGCGGTAAATCCCATACTTACCTTGTTTGGTTGGTATGGGATTTTAATTGATTTTCATTACAAGTTGACAGTTATTGCTTGCAATGGTAGAATTGTAGCATTGGCATTATCAAACGCAATAAATCAAAATAACGTGGCAGACTTTGCAGTCAGATACCGTTGAATATTGATGTACGATCGTAAAATGTGGTTTAATTCTGCTGCATTGCTTTGAGCTTTTGGGGGTCAGTATGATTGATATTACTATTGAAAAAATGTCGGAAAAACATATTGCCGAATTGGCAGAGGTAGAGCAGCAGTCCTTCTCCCGACCTTGGTCATATGACGGTCTTAAAGCAGAACTTGACAATCTGTCTGCTGTTTTTTTTGTTGCGGTTGCTGACGGTAAAGCAGTCGGATATATTGGCTTTCATACCGTTTTGGACGAGGCTTACATTGCAAATATTGCGGTACTGCCCGAATATCGCCGTAAGGGGATTGCCTCGGCTTTGCTGCAATGTGCCATTGATTTCTGCAAGGAGAACGGTTTTGCTTTCATAACGCTTGAGGTTAGAAGGTCGAACATAAACGCTGTTGCACTTTATAAAAAATTTGCTTTTGAAATAGTGGGGGAGAGAAAAAATTTTTACACTGCTCCCACTGAAAATGCGTATATAATGACTCTTTATTTTGGAGGTCCAAATCAATGAAAATTTTAGCTATAGAAAGCTCTTGTGACGAAACCGCCGCAGCGGTTGTTGAGAACGGCAGAAAGGTGCTTTCAAACGTTGTTGTTTCTCAGGTTGACGAGCATAAGCTTTACGGCGGAGTTGTGCCGGAAATTGCATCACGCCGTCACGCTGAGGCAATCAGTTCGGTTGTGGACGAGGCTTTGGTGCAGGCATCACTTAATTTGTCGGAGATTGACGCTCTTGCCGTTACCTATGCACCTGGACTTATCGGTGCATTGCTTGTCGGCGTCAATTTTGCAAAGGGACTGTCATATGCAACGGGACTTCCGCTTATCCCTGTACATCACCTGAGGTCGCACATTGCCGCAAACTATATAACAAATCAAGAGCTTGAGCCGCCATTCCTTTGCCTGGTTGTTTCGGGAGGTCATACTCATATTATTGCCGTTGAAGATTATACCAAAATGAAAATTATCGGCAGAACCCGTGATGATGCTGCGGGTGAGGCTTTTGACAAAGCGGCAAGAACCATGGGAATGCCGTACCCCGGCGGAATCAATCTTGACAAGGTGGCGGAAAACGGCAATGATAATGCTTTTACTCTGCCGAAACCGAGGGTTAGCACTTCACCTTATGACTTCAGCTTCTCAGGCTTGAAAACCGCTGTTATCAACCTTATCCATAATGCTTCACAGAAGGGTGAGGGGCTGCCGGTGGCGGACTTGTCGGCATCTTTCAGAAAAGCTGTTGTCGGATGTTTGGTAGATAATCTAATGCTTGCCGCAAGGGACTTTGACTACAAAAATATAGTAATAGCAGGCGGCGTGTCCGCTAATTCCCTTCTAAGACGTCGTCTTGCGGAAGAATGCAGGAAAACGAATCGTGGTTTGTATATGCCCGAAATTAAGCTCTGCGGAGACAATGCCGCCATGGTAGGAGCACAGGCTTACTATGAGTATAAGTGCGGCAATACAGCGTCCCTTGACTTAAATGCACAGGCAACGATGTCTATTGAAACGGGTTGAAAATATTAACATATAAATTGTTGAGTCTTACTTAATTGTTGTTAACAATGACGAAAATTAAGTGAACTAAGTATTAAAATTTAAAAATAGAAAAATTGTCTATTGAATAAATCAGAGATGTGTTGTATAATCAAATCTGTAAAAACAGTGCCAATATTTGGCCGAAAGGAGTTATAAAAATGACAAATAACAAGTCGGTTCTTTCATGGATTGAAGAAATGAAAGAGCTTGTAAAACCTGATAACGTTGTTTGGATTGACGGTTCTAAGGAGCAGATTGATGCTCTTAAAAAGGAAGCTGTTGAAACAGGCGAAATGATTAAGCTTAACGAGGAGCTTCTTCCTGACTGTTATCTTCACCGTACAAAGGAAAATGACGTTGCCCGTGTAGAGGCAAGAACATTTATCTGCTGCAAGAACGAGGAGGACGCAGGTCCTACAAACCACTGGATGGATCCTCAGGAAGCATACAAGATGCTTTTCGATATTGCAAGGGATTCCTACAAGGGTCGTACAATGTACGTTATTCCTTACTCCATGGGTCCTATCGGCTCACCTTTGGCACAGATTGGTTACGAGGTAACCGACTCTATCTATGTTGTTCTTAACATGAACATTATGACAAGAGTAGGTGCCGCTGTAGAAGAAGTTCTCGGCGACAGCGAAAACTGGATTAAGGGTCTTCATGCTAAGTGTGACGTTGATCCTGAGAAGAGATATATCACTCACTTCCCTGAGGATAATTATATTATTTCCGTAAACTCCGCTTACGGCGGAAACGTTCTTCTCGGCAAGAAGTGCTTTGCACTCAGAATTGCTTCCTACCTCGGTAAGAATGACGAGTGGATGGCTGAGCATATGCTTATTCTCGGCGTAGAGAAGCCTGACGGAGATGTTAAGTACGTTACAGGTGCGTTCCCGTCAGCTTGCGGTAAGACAAACCTCGCAATGCTTATCCCACCGGAGATTTACAGAGAAAAGGGCTACAAGGTTTGGACAGTCGGCGACGATATCGCATGGATGCGTAAGGGTCCGGACGGCAGACTTTGGGCAATCAACCCAGAGAACGGTTTCTTCGGCGTTGCACCGGGTACAAATGAGAAGTCTAACCCGAATGCTTTGGCTTCAACAAAGAAGGGTACAATCTTTACAAATGTATGCCTCAACCTCGACAACAACACAGTTTGGTGGGAAGGTCTTGACAAGAATCCGCCGACAAATGCTATAGAGTGGAAGGGCAATCCATGGAACGGTAAGGAAAGCACAGAGAAGGGTGCTCATCCTAACAGCCGTTTTACAGCTCCTGCTGTAAATTGCCCATGCATTAGCTCTGAGTTTAACGCAACTGCAGGTGTTCCGATTTCTGCTATCATCTTTGGCGGCAGACGTGCTACAACAACTCCGCTCGTTTACCAGTCAAGAGATTGGAACAACGGTGTATTTGTTGGTTCTATCATGGCTTCCGAAACAACAGCGGCAGCTACAGGTGCAGTTGGTCAGCTCAGACATGATCCTATGGCTATGCTTCCGTTCTGCGGTTACCACATGGGTGACTACTTTGCTCATTGGATTGAGATGGGTAAGATTCTTGGCGACAAGGCTCCTAAGATTTTCAATGTTAACTGGTTCCGTCTTGATGATGAGGGTCACTTCATTTGGCCAGGCTTCGGCGACAACTTCCGTGTACTCGAGTGGATTCTCGGTCGCTGCGAGGGTACAGCTGACGCAGAAGAAACAGCTATCGGTTATGTTCCTAAGGCTGAGGATATCAACCTTGAGGGTCTTGACATCGACATTGATACACTCAAGTCAATTCTTTACATTGACAAGGAGAGATGGGCGGCTGAGGCTGATGAGATTGAGAACTACTACAAGATCTTCGGCGACAAGCTTCCAAAGGAGCTTTCCGATGAGTTGGCAGGTTTGAGAGCAAGACTTGCTAAATAATTTGAATTGATATTATTATCCAAGCTCACGGGTATAGTTATACCGTGGGCTTGGATTTAATTTTCTGCTGCTTCAGGTGTTTGGTTTTTAGTTTTTATTTTACAGTAAATTTAAAGTGCTTAGATTAGAAT
>CAMWIZ010000166.1 GCA_947174455.1 uncultured Clostridia bacterium
TGATTATGGAAATAATAATACCATAGTATATGATGATATATGCTTGTCTGCCAACAGCACCGCACAGTTAACACCTTGCGGATTAGTGTACGGTAATGCCACTAAAATAATATTGTGCCCATAACCTTCTTCACCATGTCCACAGTAATATTGACTTTACGGCAGTCAGCATTATATTTTTGTATTTCTGCTGTTTATTGCAATTCATGAAAAGGAGCGATTAGTTAATGAGTAAAAACAGAGAAATGAAAACAATGGACGGCAACAGTGCCGCTGCCTATGTTTCCTATGCCTTTACCGAGGTCGCAGCAATCTATCCGATTACACCGTCCACACCAATGGCAGACGAAACAGACAAAATGTCCTTTGCAGACAAAAAGAACATTTTCGGAAGTAACGTAAGAGTTACCGAGATGCAGTCCGAAGCAGGTGTTGCAGGTGCGGTTCACGGTTCATTAGCTGCAGGTGCATTAACCACAACCTATACGGCGTCTCAGGGTTTGCTGCTAATGATTCCTGTTTTGTACAAACTTGCAGGTGAGCTTCTGCCCTGCGTTATACACACTGCTGCCAGAACAGTTGCGGCACACGCACTTTCAATTTTCGGCGATCATTCCGATATTTACGCCTGCCGTCAGACAGGTGCGGCTATGCTCTGTGCCAATAACCCACAGGAGGTTATGGACCTTGCAGCTGTAGCACACCTTGCATCAATCAAAGGCAGAGTTCCGTTTATTCATTTCTTCGATGGTTTCCGTACTTCTCACGAAATTCAGAAAATCGGTGTGTGGAATTACGACGACCTTGCAGAAATGGTTGATATGGATGCTGTTGACAGCTTCCGCAGACGTGCGTTAAACCCCGAACACCCTGTTATTAGGGGTACGGCACAAAATGACGACGTTTATTTCCAAGCAAGAGAGGCAAGCAACTCATACTATGATGAGCTGCCAAAGATTGTCGTTGAATATATGAATAAGGTAAATGAAAAGCTCGGTACTGACTACAAGCCATTTAATTACTACGGTTCACCTGATGCAGAGAGAGTTATTATTGCAATGGGCTCTGTTTGTGACTGTGCCGAGGAGGTAATAGACTACCTAATTGACAAGGGCGAAAAGGTAGGTATTATAAAGGTTCATTTGTACCGTCCTTTCTGTGCGGACTGCTTCCTCAGTGCATTGCCGAAAACAGTTAATTCAATCAGCGTACTTGACAGAACAAAAGAGGCAGGTGCAGTGGGCGAACCGCTCTTCCTTGATGTTTGTGCAGTACTGAAGGATTCCGAATTTTGCAGTGTACCTGTATATTCAGGAAGATACGGACTTGCATCAAAGGATACAACACCGAGCGATATTATTGCCGTTTACAGAAATATGCAGGCGGAAACACCGAAAAAACGCTTTACAATCGGCATAATAGACGATGTAACACATCTTTCGCTTAATATAACAGAAGAACCGGACACTTCACCTGTCGGCACACACTCATGCAAATTCTGGGGACTTGGTGCAGACGGTACAGTCGGTGCAAATAAAAACTCCATTAAAATTATCGGTGACCATACCGATATGTACGCACAGGGTTATTTTGCATATGACTCAAAGAAATCGGGCGGTCTGACTGTATCTCACCTGCGTTTCGGTAAAAAACCGATAAAGTCAACCTACTATATACGTCAGGCTGACTTCGTCGCTTGTCACAACCCGTCATATGTAAATAAGTATGAAATGGCGGACGACCTGAAGGTAGGCGGTTCTTTCCTGCTTAACTGTCCATGGAACGAAAAGGAGCTTGACGAAAAGCTTCCCGGAAGGATGAAGCGTATCCTCGCAGAAAGAAATATCAACTTTTACACAATAGACGGTATCGCTATCGGCAAGGATATAGGATTAGGCGGAAGAATTAACACTATTCTGCAGTCGGCGTTCTTTAAGATTGCTGATATTATCCCGTCAGAGCAGGCAAAGGAATATATGAAAGCCGCTGCACAGCGTTCCTACGGCAAAAAGGGTCAGAAAATTGTAGACATGAACTTTGCTGCTATTGACCGTGGTATGTCAGAGTTCCACAAGGTTGAAATTCCTGCTGAGTGGGCAAACGCTGAGGACGACTCAAAGAGCTATGAGGCAGTCGGAAACCGTGAAGAGTTGGTACGTTATGTAAACGAGATTCAGCACCCTGTAAACTCCTATAAGGGCGACAAGCTTCCTGTATCTGCATTTCTGCCCCATGCTGACGGCACAGCACCGTCAGGCTCTGCCGCTTACGAAAAGCGTGGCATAGCAGTTGACGTTCCGCAGTGGATTCCGGAAAACTGTATACAGTGTAACATTTGTTCCTATGTATGTCCTCATGCGGTAGTCCGTCCGATTGTTATGACGGAAAAAGAGCTTGACAACGCACCTCAGGGTACACAAAGCCTTAAGCTTACAGGTATGCCAGAGCTTAATTTCGCAGTAACAGTATCAACACTGGACTGTACAGGCTGCGGTGTATGTGCTCAGATGTGTCCGGGCAAGAAGGGTGAAAAGGCACTTGTAATGAAGCCTATAGAAACACAGAAAGAGTCACAGCAAACATTTAATTACGGACTGGATTTACCTGTAAAGGACGAGGTTTTGCAGAAGTTCAAAGAAACCACGGTAAAGGGCAGTCAGTTCAAGCAGCCTTTGCTTGAGTTCTCCGGGGCGTGTGCAGGCTGCGGCGAAACACCTTACGCTCGTCTTGTAACTCAGCTTTTTGGTGAAAGAATGTTTATTGCAAACGCAACAGGCTGTTCCTCCATTTGGGGTGCAAGCTCACCTGCCACACCTTACACCGTAAGCAAAAACGGCCGTGGTCCTGCATGGCAGAATTCTTTATTTGAGGACAATGCAGAGTTCGGTTACGGCTTTGCATTGGCACAGAATGCCGCAAGAGCAAGGCTAAAGAGTTATATTGAAAAAGTGCAGACTTTGACAGCAGATACAGCATTGCAAACAGCCTGCGGTGAATTTATTGAAAAGTTCGACAACGGAAACGAAAGCAAAGAAGTATCTGAACGCTTGACAGCCGCACTGCGTAACAACAGCGAGTCAAACGACGAACTAAAAAATCTTACAGACCTTATCCTCAAGGACAGCGATATGCTTGCTAAAAAGTCTGTTTGGATTTTCGGCGGTGACGGCTGGGCATATGACATCGGTTACGGCGGACTTGACCATGTAGTTGCATCGGGTGAAAATATCAATATTTTGATTTTTGATACCGAGGTATACTCAAATACAGGCGGACAGGCATCAAAAGCAACCCCAAAGGGAGCAGTTGCACAGTTTGCTGCAAGCGGTAAAAAGCAAAAGAAAAAGGATTTGGCAGCCGCACTTATGCACTACGGTAATGTTTATATGGCACAGGTTTCCATGGGTGCAAACATCAACCAGTGCATTAAGGCAATTACAGAGGCAGAAAGCTATGACGGACCGTCTGTTGTAATCTGCTATGCACCGTGTATAAATCACGGAATAAAGGGTGGCATGAGCAACTCATTGAATGAGGAAAAGCTTGCTGTTGCAGCAGGTCACTGGAGCTTGTTCAGATATGACCCACGATTGGCAGAGCAGGGCAAAGAACCGCTTATAAAGGACAGCGGCGAGCCTACAAAGCCATATGAGGACTTTACAAACAACGAATTAAGATTCAGATAATCCCCCCTAATTTTTTAGCATTGCAGCCCAAAGACTGATTTTATACTCAGTCTTTGGGCTGCCTGCAATTTTTAAACAAACCGTTCCGACTTCCCTATGGACAGGTTCGGTGCATTGTGTTAATATAAATTAGGTATATAAAAACAGATGTATAAAGATTTGTATACATCTATTA
>CAMWIZ010000167.1 GCA_947174455.1 uncultured Clostridia bacterium
ACAACCGGAAAGATAAATCTAATAAAATACCTTCTCTACCCTCGTATGGTAAGGATAAATCATCAGTTTCCCACCTCGATGCTAATCTCGTTGAATACCTTCAGCAGGTCATCGACGTTGGCATTCTTCTTTTCTTCGCCTTTTAAGTCAAGTATACACTTACCACTGTGCATCATAATAAGACGTGAGCCGTATTCTATAGCAAAACGAAGATTGTGAGTTACCATAAGCGTTGTAATATTGCTTTTCTTCACAAATTTGTCGGTAAGCTTCATCACCAGTTCACTTGACTTTGGGTCAAGTGCCGCAGTATGCTCATCAAGCACAAGCATTTCAATGTCGGTCATATTGGCAATTACAAGGGCAAGTGCCTGCCTTTGCCCGCCGCTAAGACTCCCCACGGGTACGTTCATTCTGTTTTCAAGACCCAGTCCACACTCCTCGACAAGAGTACGGTAATAATCAAGCCTTTTCTTGTTAATGCCTTTTGACAGACCAAACGGTTTGTTTTTATTGTCAGCAAGTGACATATTTTCAAGTATTGTTAAATTCGGACAGGTTCCCATTCTCGGCTCTTGAAAAACACGTCCCATATATCTTGCCCTTCTATGTTGGGACAGCCTTGTTATATCCTTGTCGCCGAAATAAATTTTACCGGAATCAAGCGGCATTGAACCGCAAACTATATTCAGCATGGTGGTTTTTCCGCTGCCGTTTGAGCCTATAACAGACACAAACTCACTGTCGTCTATGGTAAGATTAAAGTTTTCAAAGACAGTACACTCGTCTATTGTCCCTGCATTAAAGACCTTGTTAATATTCTCAAGCCTTAACATTACTCTTACCGCCTTTCTTGGATATTACACCGCTGATTATAAGTGCAATAACAAATAACACACTCATCAAAACCTTATTGTAGTCGGACGGCAGTCCCAACGATACCGCCAACTGCAAACAACCCTTATATATAACAGTACCTATGATAACCATGGTTGTCGCTTTCATAAATTTTATCTTGCCGAAAACGGTAAGACCGATGATTACGCTGGATAAACCAAATACCACCATACCTGTACCCATGGTGGTGTTTGCAGTTTCGTTAGCCTGCGCTATAACCGCACCCGACAAAGCTGCCAAACCGTTTCCTATGGCAAGACCGAGAATTTTTGACACACCGGGATTTTTGCCGAGCATTACAACAAACTGCTCATTTGCCCCTGTTGCCTGCAGCAACATACCCGATTTTGTACGCAGGTACCAATCAATAAGCAGTTTTACGGCAATGACTATTATAACAAGCATAACAAGCTTTCTGATAGTTACACCGCCAACAGATTCAGGTATAACAGAGGCAAGCTTACCCGAAAAAATAGTATCATAGCCGAAGATAGATGCTATAGACTGCCCCCCTGTTCCCCATTTAACTATGACTAAGTTAATTGACAAAAGTGAGGTAAACACAAGAATACCGCAAAGCAGTGGGCGTATTTTCAGCTTAACATGCAGAATACCCGTTACACTACCCGCAATACATCCCGATGCGAAGGCGGCAAAAAGACTAAGCCACGGATTTACGTTGTTTAGAATTAAAACCGTTGAAACAATAGCACCAAGCGGCATAGTACCGTCCACGCTCAGGTCAGGGAAGTCTAAAATACTGTATGTTAGGTACACACCCATTGCAAGAATTGCATACTTTGCACCCTCCTCAAGAATTATTTTCAAGATACTCAATACTTCCATAAGCACACCTTTCCTTACTCAGAGCAAAAGCAGCACCACACCATTCTTACTCGTAATAGTGCGATATTGCATTATGATATTAGAATTTAGTTTTTAGAGCTTAGCTTTGAACAAATTCCGGAATCCGCTTTGTGCATAATGTTTTATGTTAAAATCCAAAAGCCAACATCTAAAGACTAATACAGTTTTATTTTTTAGACCTTGTCTGTAGTCATCAATGGGCAAATATTAAAATTACAATAAAAACTCTCAAAAAAAATTTATAAAGCTTTTAAGATTGCAATTTTCAAAACCAGAAGCCTTCGTGCAGTTTTAAGAGCAATATCCTTAAAACTATAGTATTCATGCAGATTGGTGCTTTATATATGCACCAATCTGCATATTTTAAAAGTTATTCTGCCGAAGTTGTAACCTTTTCTGCGTCAGCGTAAGCTTCGGGCAATGTAAGGTTAAGCTCTGCAAGTACATCTGTGTTGAATACGGGAGTACTGTCGCTTATTACAAGTACAGGAGTTTCTGATGCTTTTGCACCGCCAAGAACTGATACGGCAAGCTCACCTGTCTGCTCTCCAAGTGCAACATAGTCGATAGATGCCGCTGCCAAGCAACCCTTTTTAACCTGCTCAATCTCAGAACCGTAAACAGGAATACCTGCTGCCTTTGCCTGCTCAAGTACAGTTGCCATGTTGTCAACTACGTTGTTGTCTGTAAGGTTTGTAATGGCCTCAACCTGCGGAATAAGGTTAGCCGCCGCTGTAGGAAGCTCAGAAGCATCATTGATACCCTGCTCTACGATTTCAATGCCGTAATTTGCAGCCTCTGTCTTTAATTCTGCAAGCTGTGAAAGTGAGTTAGGCTCTGTTGTAGTGTAAAGCACACCAAGCCTTGTAATCTCAGGCTGAGTGGAATTGATAATAGAAACCTGTGACGCAATGTCAAAGGAATCCTGTGTACCTGTACAGTTATTGCCCGGCTTTTCGTTTGACTCTACAAGCTTAGCAGCAACAGGGTCAGATACTGCACAGAAAATAACCGGTATGTCTTTTGAAGCGTTTCTCACTGCTGAATAAGCTGATGTTGCAGCAGGGGTAGCTATTGCTATTATTACATCATACTCATCTGTTGCTGCCATTCTTGCTGCATAGTTCTGGCAATCCTCCACAGCGGATGCAGTTGTACCAACCTGAACATCATAGTCTATTTTAGACTCATCAAGTGCATTTTTTATACCCTGTAAACAGTTGTCAAGCGAGGAATGAGGCATAAACTGAATGATGCCAACCTTTGCCTTTGACGGTGATGCAGGAGTTGCTGTATCGGCAGATGCTACAGCATCTGAATTTGTTGTTGATGGTGTGTTGTCACTGCCATTATCACAGCCTGAGAAAACACAGCCAACCAAAAGCATAAGCATAGTTAACACAGCAATTACTTTAATAGATTTTTTCATTTTTCTTTCCCTTTCTTTACTTATATTTGTAATATCTTACGAACAGCATGAGTAATATGACGTTCTGCCTTGCGAAACAGTCCGCTAAGAATAACATCGACTAATAATAAAAACGTTATATCTTTCAGGGTAAGCCTTTGCATCCTGGTTTTAAAATAAATCAAAATTTATTACGCTGCCTCTTGACTTATTCCTCTGCAAAGACACTTTCATGATATACCGAATTTTTAATTAAAAATCGACATAACCCTAATCACATCATAGTTTCTGCAAAACAAAAAACCTGCCCCAACATATGGGACAGGAGAATTACCTGCGGTACCACCCAAATTCGTACAACGTACGCACCTCACCAGTGTACAAATATACACCTGCACTCTAACGGCTGCCACCGTCTTACCTAACGCATCTTACAGAAAAATACGCTCAGCTCGCCCTCTGAAGTCCATTCATTTCAAGCACCGTGCCGAACTCACACCGCCGTCGGCTCTCTGAGAAACAGTAAACACCGATATCCAATACAAAATTTAACCGCATATCGGAATAACATGAAACTACTACTCTTCGTCATAGGTTTAATCGGGTTAACATATTACTGTCGTAATTTTAACACAGAGATATTTTTTTGTCAACACTTTTTATTATCC
>CAMWIZ010000168.1 GCA_947174455.1 uncultured Clostridia bacterium
ATAATATAATGATTTGCAGTTGCTTTTTTGAAGTATGCTTTCCCTCTATATTGACACTACAGCAAGAAATTGCTATATTTTCTAAAAAATATAACAATTTCCGCATACAACACAGTTCTGCAAACCTTTGTAACGGCTGAAAATTTGAGATAAACAGCATTGCAATAAGTCACAGTGGGAGTAATAAACCTAATGAATTATACCTTTTATGATATTATATGGATTTTTATAAGCTACGCCTTTTTGGGGTGGTGTGCAGAGGTAATCTATGCCGCATCCATCAAAGGGCACTACATAAACCGTGGGTTCAACACAGGTCCCGTTTGCCCTATTTACGGTGTGGGGATGTTGTCAGTGCTTATGTTCTTGGAGGGAATAAAGGATAATCTGCCGCTGTTATTCATCTCATCGGTTATATTTACATCTGTAATAGAATTTTTAGTGGGTTTTGTTCTTGAAAAGCTTTTCCATGAAAAATGGTGGGATTATACAAATGAACCGTTTAATATCAAAGGATATATCTGCCTTAGATTCTCCATACTGTGGGGACTGGCTTGTGTATTTAAAATAATCTGTAAAGTTTTTGCCAGGCTTTTTGAAAAAAGCTTGCGGTTTACAAAGTCAGAGCCTTTAATGGGTTTTAAGGGCAGACCCCTTAATCGTGCTTAAAAGACTTTCTCAACAATTTGTCCGCTTGTCAAGGTAGCTTTAACGTCTATTATCCTTTGGTTTGAT
This sequence comes from uncultured Clostridia bacterium, assembly GCA_947174455.1. Classification (GTDB taxonomy): domain Bacteria; phylum Bacillota; class Clostridia; order Oscillospirales; family Acutalibacteraceae; genus RUG592. The sequence continues at coordinate 736 of CAMWIZ010000168.1, forward strand.
GAACCCCTGAATTGAAGATTTAAGGATCTTAATTCCTTGATAAATTTGCCGTCAATGAGGTAGTCGGTTTGTTCCAAAAGTCTTTTCCTTTCGGGGAACTTGTCAAAGCTTTCGGTAAGTTGTTCAAAGGTAAAACCCGAATACGTTATAATATCAAGGTTTCTTTTGTGTATTTCTACTGCCAAATCGGCAAGTGCACCAGCCTGCATGAAAGGTTCGCCGCCTGAGAATGTAACGCCCCTTAACAGCGGATTCTGGTCAATCGCTGTTAGAATATTTTCGGGGTGGCTTATGTAACCGCCGTCAAAATCATGCGTGTTGGGGTTGTGACAGCCGTCACAGTGATGGGGACAGCCCTGTGTAAAAACGGTCATTCTTATGCCGGGTCCGTCTACTATGGATTCTCTGATAACTCCTGCAAGTCGTAATTCTTTCATTGTCTAATATTCCCCTTTATGCAGTACACGCTGTATCTATTTTCAAGATACAGCGTGTTTGTGTTTCATATTTGTTCGGATTTTGAAACATCATTGACATTGTGCTTAACTCTGTCGCTTTCTTCGGCACGTTTTCCGTTGTTCCAACGGTCAACTGTCCCCACAAGATAACCTGTTATCCTGCGAATACGCTCAAAGCCTACTCCGTCATCATGCTCATGTCTGCCGCACTGTGGGCAAGAATCGCCTATAATTCCCGTAAAACCGCAGCAAGGGTCACGGTCTACAGGGTGGTTGATTGAACCGTAGCCGATACCGCTTTCTTTCATCACTCTGATAACGCTCTCAAAAGCGTCAAGGTTTTGCAGCGGGTCACCGTCAAGTTCTATGTATGATATATGACCGCCGTTTGTAAGTGCGTGGTATGGTGCTTCGATTTTTATCTTGTCAAATGCACTAATCGGATAGTAAACAGGAACATGAAAAGAGTTTGTATAGTAATCTCTGTCTGTTACACCCTCTATAATGCCAAAACGCTCTTTATCAAGCTTTACAAATCTTCCGCTCAGACCCTCGGCAGGTGTTGCAATGAGAGAAAAGTTAAGTCCGTATTTCTGTGAAGCCTCGTCCATTCTCTTTCTCATATAGCCGACAATCTCAAAACCAAGGTTTTGTGACTCCTTGCTTTCACCGTGGTGCTTGCCTACAAGTGCTTTCAGACATTCGGCAAGACCGATGAATCCAAGTGTAAGAGTACCGTGCTTGAGTACCTCTCTGATGCTGTCGTTAGGACCGAGCTTTTCGGAATCTATCCATACACCCTGTCCCATTAGGAACGGGTAGTTGCGAACCGTTTTGCTGCATTGTATTTCAAATCTTGCTAAAAGCTGGTCAATGATGAGGTCAATCTTTCTGTCAAGCTGCTCATAGAAAAAGTCAATGTTTCCATTGCTGAGAATCGCTAAACGTGGAAGGTTAACAGACGTAAAGCTGAGGTTTCCTCTGCCTGACACAATTTCCCTGTCCTTGTCATAGACATTTGCCATAACTCTGGTACGGCAGCCCATGTATGCACACTCCGTTTCGGGGTGTCCCTCTTTGTAGTATTGGTAATTAAACGGTGCGTCAATAAAGCTGAAGTTGGGGAAGAGCCTTTTTGCCGAAACCCTCATGGCAAGCTTAAACAAATCATAGTTAGGGTCATCGGGATTATAGTTAATTCCCTCTTTAACTTTAAAAATGTGAATGGGGAAGATAGGTGTTTCACCGTTGCCCAGTCCTGCCTCAGTTGCAAGCAGAACATTTTTTACTACCATTCTGCCCTCAGGACTTGTATCTGTGCCGTAGTTTATAGAGCTGAATGGAATTTGTGCACCTGCACGGCTGTGCATTGTGTTTAGATTATGTACAAGTGCCTCCATTGCCTGGTAGCAGGCTCTGTCCGTTTCGGTCTGTGCGTGGTTATATGCAAATCTTTGCAGCTTGCCTGCAAGTTTTTCGCCGTATTTCTCAGTTAGGAGTGCAAGCTCTGCCTCCATGTAAATCTCGCCGTCACAAAGCTTAGGTGTTAAGCATGTGGTTTCCTCAGCCTTGTCTGTTATGGCACCGCTGACAGCTTTTGCGTTGTCTTCATCACAAAGCAGCTCTATTGCCCTCGCAAGATTTTGACGGTAAATGCGTCTGTATGTTTTTGCTACGCCCTTTGCCATGCCGTAGTCAAAGTTAGGAATACTTTGACCGCCGTGCTGGTCGTTTTGGTTTGACTGTATAGCAATACAGGCAAGTGCACTGTAGCTTGCTATGTCGTTAGGCTCTCTTAAAAAGCCGTGACCTGTACAAAAACCGCCGTTAAACAGCTTTTCTATGTCAATCTGACAGCAGGTTGTCGTAAGTGTGAGAAAATCTAAGTCATGTATGTGTATGTCGCCCTCACGATGAGCCTTTGCGTGTTCGGGGCGGAGTATGTACATTTCATAAAACTGCTTTGCACCTTCTGAGCCGTACTTCAGCATTGTACCCATTGCCGTGTCACCGTCAATGTTTGCATTCTCCCTCTTGATGTCGTTATCTTTTGCGGATTTAAATGTCAAATCCTCATAGATACGCATAAGCCGAGTGTTCATTTCTCTCATTCTGGTACGCTCTGCTCTGTACAAAATGTATTCTTTTGCGGTGCGTGCGTGACCGTTTTCAATCAGAACCTTTTCAACAACGTCTTGAACATACTCAACGCTGGGGACGCAGTTTTCGCCTAATTCCTTTTCAAGGCAGATTACAACCTGATCGGAAAGATTTTTTGCCTCGTCCTCGTCCTTGCCGCCGATTGCAGTCGCCGCTTTAAAGATGGCTTCTACAATTTTACTTTGATTAAACGGTACGGTTCTGCCGTCACGCTTTACTATAGCGGAAATCACCTGAATACCCCCTGTTTATAATATTTGTAATATATGTTAAAAATATGAAATTTTCAACAAAGACCACTATGGTGTATGGAAGTACAAAAATAACCACCACATATTGTGTAAAAACAGCAATCGGGTGGAACTTAATTATAGTATATAATGGGTTTTCTGTCAATAGAGAAAGACCTATTCGAATATCTTTGTAATATTTTGACATATTTATTGCATAATATT
>CAMWIZ010000169.1 GCA_947174455.1 uncultured Clostridia bacterium
AAATAAATGTGTAGAGGTGTGGTTCTGAGTGTACGTAGATAAGTTTTGTGACAAAAGCCATGATGATATTTTGGATAAGGTTAACAAAATCCATTTCGTGGGTATTGGCGGTTCGGGTATGTGTCCGCTGGCTGAGATACTTATGTCAAAAGGTTATGAAATAAGCGGTTCTGATACCAGTGACGGTGATACGTTAAGGAGAATAATCAGCTATGGTATTCCTGTTTATATGGAACACGCACCGTCAAATGTTGAAGGTGTGGACGCAGTAGTCTACACCGCTGCGGTAAAATCAGATAATCCTGAGCTGGTGGCGGCGAGGGAGCAGGGTATACCCGTTATTGAGCGTTCTGTTATGCTCGGAATAGTTACACGTAAGTATGCCAATTCTGTTGCGGTATCCGGAACACATGGCAAGACAACAACTACAGCAATGATTTCTCAGATACTTATAGGAAGTGGTCTCGAGCCGTCTGCTATTATTGGCGGTAAGCTTCCTTTAATAGGCGGCAACAGTTACATAGGTGATTCCGATATTATTGTTTGTGAGGCTTGCGAGTATGTGGATACTTTTTTACAGCTTACACCTGCTGTTTCCGTAATTTTAAACGTTGACGCTGATCATCTGGATTATTTTGAAAATCTTGATAATATAAAAAAGTCATTCAGAAAATTTACCGCTCAGACTTCCAAAACGGTAATTGTAAACGGTGATGATAAGAATGCACTTGAAGGTGTTTCCGAAAAGCACCCCAGTCCTATTACCTTTGGTTTTGGCCAAGATAATGTTTACCGTGCAGAGCTTACTTCTTGCCCTGAAACTGTATACGATGCCTTTGATTTTTATTGTAAAGGAGAAAAGCTTTGCAACATTGAGCTTTCAGTTCCGGGTAAGCATAACGTTTACAATGCCTTGGCCGCTGCGGCAACCGCTCATTATATGGGCGTATCACCTGAACAGATAGCAGAGAACCTCCATAGTTTTACAGGTGTTCACAGAAGATTTGAAATATTGGGTAATCCCTGTGGAATAACTGTTGCCGATGATTTTGCACATCATCCAACGGAAATTACAGCAACACTTACAGCGGCCATGCAAATGGGCTTTAATAGGGTTTGGAATATTTTTCAACCGCATACATACTCACGAACCGCAATGTTGCTGGACGATTTTGCAAAAGCACTTTCCATTGTGGATAAAGCTGTGATTCTTGAAATCCTCCCTGTAAGAGAAACCAATACCTACAATATATCAAATGTGGATTTGGGCAATAAGGTAAGAAATTCAATTTGTATTGATACCTTCGAGGAAGCCGCAAAATATGTTATTGAAAATGCAAAACAGGGTGATTTAATACTGACCATGGGTGGCGGCAATGTGTATATGTGTGCAAATATGATTAGGGATAAGCTTGCAGAGCTTGAAAAATAAACTTATTTTTGCAAAAGACAGATGTTGCTCTGAAGTGCATATATCGTTGTATAGAAATGTGTTTTTCGAGTAATGCGAGGTTTTTTATGCTTGCAGCATTTTTGCGGCATAAGTGTGGAAATCGGTTATAATCATATACAAGGTGGTGTATTGTATGAAACTTGCGGTTTGCGATGATGACAGTACATTTATAGATTTTTTTATTGATAAAATCAACGAGATTATTCCGTTGTGCAGCTCGTCAAACACAAGGGCAGATATATATGTAAACCCCAAAACGCTCTTGGAGAGCAATGAAATTTATGATATTCTGTTTCTTGATATAGATATGCCGAGCCTGGACGGCATATCTGTTGCCAAGAAGTACGCAAATAAAATTACTAAGATAATTTTTGTAACGAGCAAAGATGCCCTTGTATATAAAGCGTATAATTCAACCGAATCATTCGGTTTTGTCAGAAAAAACAATCTTTTATCAGATTTAAAAGAAGTTATGCACCGTTATGAAATAGTTGACCAAAGAGATAAGTATTACACTTTGTCCACAAGTGGAGGTGTCACAAATATCAGGTATTGTGATATAAATTATATTGAGAAAATCGGCAATAAAGTTTTTATACATACGGGAAATGGTGTGTTTTCAGAACGAAAATCGATCTCTTTTTTTGAGAAGCTGCTATGTCCGCACGGATTTGTCAGAACTCATGTAGGGTACATAATAAATCTTGATGCTGTTGATTCAATCTCTAAATCGGAAATAACGTTGCTTAATACGGAAAAGATACCTGTCAGCAGAAATAAGCTGAAAAATGTTAAGTCGGAATTTGTTATGAGGAGTGCCTTGTCAGTTGAGTAGTGCTTATTATAAAATTTTTGATGGAATGGTAAGCTTTCTTCAGGGTGCTATGTTTGTTTTCTATTGCAACAAATTTCTCGGTTCAAGGTTTTCTCGAAATAAGTCGTTTTTCTTGGGAGCTGTTGTTTCTATACTGTTGTTTGTGTCCATTACGGTACAAAATTACTTTATAACACTTAGTGGGTTTGAGCTGCTTTTTTACCTTTCAATTCTTATACCGTACTGCTTTCTTACGCTTGAAGGAAAGTGGTACTCAAAGTTAATAGTGCCTTCGATTATGTATTTACTTTACGGAGCAATTACCGTTACATTTCATTTTTTGTTCAGTGTGTTTTTAGATGTCGGAAGTCAGGAGTTAATGTACTCACAATCAATATACAGGGTTATACTGATTATACTTATCAATGTTGTTTTTGTATTCATAATCAGTATAATAGTTACCAAATACCACGGGAATTTTTTACTCTATGGAGCAAACGAGGTGTTTTTGTCGATAATTTTACCAATCATAACTGTGTCGGTCATCTTCCTTACACTGTATATTTCAATGGATAGCCGTATAACAAAATACAGTAAGATAGGTCTTGCTCTAATTGCCTTTTCGGTGCTGATAATTTCAGTGATAATAATTAACATGATGGTAAAAATCAGCAAAAGTAACGGTATAAAAACAGAAAATATTATTATGAAAAAAGAACAGGAGCTGTACAAGTCTGAGATATTAAGTAATAACACTTATATCTCAGAGATTTCCTCTATAAAGCATGACATGAAGAATAAGATGCTTTGTATATGTAAAATGATTACCGACAACAAGTTGGAGGAAGCCCTGTATTTATGTGGCGAGGAACAGCGTAAAATTGATAACGCTCCGGTAATTTTTACCACGGAGAACATATATCTTAACTCTATACTAAATGTAATTTACCAAAAGGCGAGGCTGTCTAATATAGACATAAAGTTTACCGTTAAGTCATATATGACCGATGTAAATGGCAATGATATTATTACAGTAATAGGGAATCTGTGCGATAATGCTATTGAATATTTGGCAAAGAATAATGGTGTTAACCGTAAGATGTTTGTTTCACTTAACCAAAGAAAGAATTACTACATCATCACTGTAAAAAATTATATCTCAGGTTCCGTATTGGAATGTAACCCCAAGCTGCAAACCATTAAAGAAAATGTTATTAAGCATGGCCATGGATTAAGAAATGTCAGAAACGCTATTGGTGTTTACGGAGGAACGCTGGATATTTCTGAATTTGATGGTATGTTTATCGCAAATGTTATTTTGGAAGTACCGAGCACAACAGAATAATTACCAAACATCACACCTATATACAAAAAAATTTACTTTTCTGCTATCTTAGTATACGGACTTATAAGAAATATCTTTTTATGATATTTTTTGTGCTGCTATGATAGCAGTTTTTTTTATGTTTATTTCTCAGTGGGTTTTGTTCTTCTCTATCGGTTTGGGG
>CAMWIZ010000170.1 GCA_947174455.1 uncultured Clostridia bacterium
TTCATTTTGAGCGAACCTTATTTTACGACCATAAACAATACAAAAAATTTATAAAACTTATTTGCCTAAAAATCCGACTTTGCAATCTAAGCACCATATTTAATCAGTGCTTCCCTAAGAAAGCTCTTAAAATTCATTTCAACTGTTAGACAAAACAAAAAACGAAACCGAGCTAATTAAAGCTCGGTTTCTTCATAAAAGCTATAACACTTTGTCAGTTAACATCCACGTATATCTTTTTTCCAATCAATTCAGAAGATGACAAATGCATAATATGTCTCTGAATATCTATTGCATCGTCAGAACGGATTCTACCGTCGCCATTTACATCTGCCAATTTCAAAGTAACCTCATCTGTAATTAAGAACTCAACTAATCCCGAAGCATGTCTGTAAACTGCATAAGCATCTTTAAGATCTATTGAACCATTATTATTTACATCACCCATAGTATACTCAACACGTTCAGGTTCACTGTCCGTATCGGACTCGCTGTCTGTTGTGGTATCGGTTTCTGTCTCTGTATCCGTTTCTGTATCTGTTGCTGTGTCAGTTTCTGTATCTGTTTCTGTTTCTGTCTCCGTATCTGTTTCGGTTTCAGTTTCTGTGTCAGTTTCTGTATCTGTTGTTGTATCAGATTCAGTATCAGAAGATTCAGACTCAGTTACTGCAACACACGATGCTGTGGCTGCGAAGTCGAAATCATCAAAGCTTGTGTCATAGAACTCCTCGATAAAGTATGCCATAACATCATCAGCAGATGTAATATCTCTAAGTGCTGTAAATGTAAATACCGCAACGTCTGTTTCCGGAACAAGATTTTCACCGTTTGCGTCGAGCATTGAACTCCAACGAAGCTGATTAGCGACGTCATTGTTGTAAGCTGCCTGACCCTTTGCCGACTTCATGTCAACAAATTCAAGGGCAGATCCGTCAAAGTTAAGTGTTGCTGCAATACCAAGTGCATTTGCTGCGTCCTTAGCCTTAAAGTGCACAGATACTGTGTCGCCTGCATTTGCGATAACCTGAACCTTTTCACCGTCAAGTCTTAGGACACCGCCACTTGATTCTGAAATACAGAAGGTTGTATTGCCTGCATCGAAGTCCTCAAAATCAACATCATAAAATTCATCAACCAAGAAAGCCATAACGGACTCACTCTTGCTGATATCCCTTGTAGCTTTAAACTCAAAGGTTGCAACTGTAGACTCGCTTGTAAAGTCAACACCGTTTGCGTCAAGCATTGAACTCCAACGGAGCTTATTTGCAACATCGCTGTTACAAGCAGCCATTCCCTCTGACTGTGTCATACCTACAAACGAAAGTGCAGAACCGTCAAAATTTATTGTTTCTGCAATACCAAGAGCAGAAGCAGCATTCTTTGCCTTACAGTAAACTGTTACTGTATCGCCCGCATTCGCCTCAATTTCAATCTTAGTACCCTGCAATGAAAACTCGCTGTCTGTGTCGGATTCTGTATCAGTATCACTTATAATATCATTCTCAGCACTGGCAGATACCGTAACGTCAGGTGAAGATACAGTCTGAGAATTCACGTTAAAAATATCCTCAATAGCTAAAGAACCGATAGTCTCGTTGGTCATAGCAGCCTTGGCCTTAAATGTCAATGTAACAACTGTTTCTGCTGATGTGAAATCCCTTCCGTTCTCTGCATTTGACAAAACGCTCCAGTAAACATCTGCACCGTATCTGTCATCGGAAAGCTCATTATGTTCAAACATTGAATCGTCCATAGCTTTTGCCGATACCAACTCAAGCAAAGAATCGTCATAATATAAATGACCCTTTATACCATGAACCCTAGCTGCATTGGCAAGCTTAACCTCAACTGTAACAGTGTCACCATTTGCAGCAGACACTATTACATCATCCATTGTGATATCTGTGTCACTTTCATCACCGCTTATTTCTGTGGAGGCTGCAAGCTTTGCACCGCTAATAGTGTTGATGTCCGTATCAAAGATATCAACCACAGTGTTTGTAGCAATTTTGCCATTAAAGGACTTCTTTGCTCTGAAGGAAAGCTCTACAACTGTCTTAGAGGACGAGCAGTTAACACCAGAGTTATCTGTCAGGACATTCCAAAGAACAGTTGAATTTGCATCATTAAACTCTGCATTGCCTATAAATCCCTCACCTGAGATAAACTCAAGCACAGAGGAATCATACTTAAATTCTGAAGAAAGTCCGTAGAACTTTGCTGCATCGGAAACTGACATAGAAATCTTAACAGTGTCACCCTGTACAACATTTGCACTGATTTCAGTTACGAGTGACTCAACATCTGTATCTGACTCAACGTCCGATGAAGTATCTGTAGTTGTATCAGTTGTTGTATCTGTCGTCGTATCTGTTGTTGTATCAGTCGGTCTGTCTGTATCTGAGTGAACAGGAATGTCACCGTTACCGATTCTTGCGAAAGAAGCCGTAATGTAATCCTCGTCGCTCTTTTCAAGGCTGTTTTCCGGGTTTGATGTCGGGTCACTCTGATCCGCATTGTCATTCATTGACAGGTCATAAGGCAAACAGTCCATACCCGAAGCACCACTGGTAAGTACCACCATTACACCAAGACCATTACTCTTAACATCATCAGCAGTAACACCTATGTCCTCATAAGGAATGGATACCTCATAGAAATAGTCCATTGTTGCACTGCTGTGACCCTTTGTATTAAAGTCAACCCAAGCAGCAGATTCACTACACATATCGCCAACTGTACGGTCGTTATATTCACCATACGCCTTATCGATACCGATTACTTCCTTGCTCATAATACCCTGACCGAACTTCATTTTTACACCTGATGTTGTAGCATCAAGAATTTCTACAGGATTTATACCTGAGCTGTCACCGCCGTAAACATAAGGACCGTTTCCGCCCTTACAGTTCATTGCAATAACCCTATTAAATGAATTTTCATAAGAGGTTTTTATGCTCCACAGGTACCCACCGTCGGCTGTCTTGCCCTTGTTGCCGACTGCATCGCCCTTACCCGTATCAAACAACATTAAGAACGGGAACTCTTGGTTCATAAAAATAGTTCCTTGGGTGAGGGGATAATCGTCATTAGGTGCGACAACGTCCTGCACATTCGTCATTTCCCACATAAGATAAACATTGCTATCATCGTATGCAGCATACAAAGCATACATATCCAATCCTACTTCATACATCGAGTTAGGACGATAAACACGAGGGTCATCATTTGCTGCACCCTGTGCAATAAGCATCGAACTGTCCCAGTCGGATATATCTCCGTCTATTGACATTGTCTTATTAACTCCTACACCCTTTGAGTTAGTCGAATAGTGACTGCTCAGTGACGCTCCGGATGGAAACGCATTTACTTTGGCAGTGCCGCTCTCCTCGTCTGTCGTTGCCGCCGAAGCAGGAACAGCAGTCGCAAGCGAACTTGCTGCCAAGAGAGCCGCCATAGCAACACTAAGAAGTCTACGGTGTTTCTTAGCCATATTTCTTACCTCCGTAATTTGATAATTTGGCAGGGACAGAACACCCCACCTACACGCTTATAAGTATAAACCTTTTACAAAAGATTAACAAGTCTTTTTACGATACTCAGAAATATTTGTAGAACTTGTAAAATCAGCACATAATTTTTTGTACAAGTTACCGTGTCTTTTCAAGCAATATTCACGCTGCTTTTAACACAATCTTCACATTGAAAAACTCGCACTTTATCTGCTGAAAACAAGGGTCTTAAACGGGATACTCTCCTACGTTTAAGACCC
>CAMWIZ010000171.1 GCA_947174455.1 uncultured Clostridia bacterium
ATCACATATTTTTTAAAAAATTTGAAAAATTATATTGACAAAGCAGTCAATAACTAATAATATGTGTATTAGCATTATGCTACCTTAAATTTTTTCCTTTTCTGTATTGTAGCATAAACACTTGCTTTTTGTCTATAATACAGCAACAACTTGGATAATCAATTTTTATTTTATCAGGAGGGAATACAAATGGTATTCGAGAAGATTAAGGCAATTTTGGCTGAACAGTTTGACGCTGAGGAAGATTCCATAACAATGGAAACAAGTCTTACAGAGGATTTGGGTGCAGATTCCTTAGACTTGGCAGACGTTCTTATGGCTATTGAAGACGAATTTGATGTTGAAATTCCGGATGAGGATATTGAGAACATCAAGACTGTTGGCGATATAGTTACTTATATCGAGGATAAAACTAAGTAATTGCCCTTTTTGATTTTAGATTTACAGGGTGTATAAAGGTCTGTGTCGCTCGGCACAGACCTTTTTATGCTTTTGGGGCAAATAAATAAGAATTTCCTTAAAAAGGTTGAAAAATTGACTTCCAAAAGGTATAATTATAAAGCATATATAACATATGGAGGGAATAAACTATTATGGCACAAAACAAAAAAATGGTTGAGGCTATAACTTCAAGAGACGAAGATTTTGCAAAATGGTACACGGATATTGTCAAGAAGGCTGAGCTTGTCGATTACTCCGGAGTAAAGGGTTGTATGGTAATTCGCCCTTACGGCTACGCAATATGGGAAAATATTCAGAGCGACCTTGACAGACGCTTCAAGGAAACAGGACACGAAAACGTGTATATGCCTATGTTTATCCCCGAAAGCTTGCTGCAAAAGGAAAAGGACCACGTTGAGGGTTTTGCTCCTGAGGTTGCTTGGGTAACGTACGGAGGAAGCGAAAAGCTTAACGAGCGTTTGTGTGTTCGTCCAACATCAGAAACACTTTTCTGCGAGCATTATCAAAAAATCATTAACTCCTACAGAGATTTACCTAAGCTGTATAATCAGTGGTGCAGTGTTGTACGTTGGGAAAAGACCACACGCCCATTCCTGAGAACCTCCGAGTTTTTGTGGCAGGAGGGTCACACAATGCACGAAACCGCAGAGGAAGCACAGGAGGAAACTTTAAGAATGCTCAAGGTTTACGAGGATTTTTACAGAGAAACTCTCGCTATTCCTGCTGTAGTCGGAAAGAAAACCCCGAAAGAAACCTTTGCAGGTGCTGAGGAAACTTATACAATCGAGCCTATGATGCACAACGGAGTTGCATTGCAGGGCGGTACGTCACACTACTTTGGCGACGGCTTTGCAAAGGCATTTGACATTAAATTCACAGGCAGAGATAATACCTTGCAGTACCCGCACCAGACATCATGGGGCGTAAGTACAAGAATGATAGGTGCTATAATCATGGTACACGGCGACGACGACGGACTTGTTCTTCCGCCAAAGGTTTCCCCTATTCAGGTAGCCATTATACCTGTTGCACAGCACAAAGAGGGTGTGCTTGAAAAGGCGGACGAGCTAAAAAGACTTCTTGCCAAAAACTTCAGAGTAAAGCTTGATGATTCCGACAACAGTCCCGGTTGGAAATTCAGCCAGTACGAAATGAAGGGTGTACCTGTAAGAGTAGAAATCGGTCCTAAGGATATAGAGAAAAATCAGTGTGTTATCGTAAGACGTGACAACAGGGAAAAACAGTTTGTATCGCTTGACAACCTTGAGCAGGCAGTAGCTGATGCTTTGGAGGCTGTTCACAACGGAATGTATGAAAAAGCACTGAAAAATATGCAGGAAAAGACACACACAGCCACAAGCTTTGAGGAATTCTGCGACATTGCAAAGAATAAGCCGGGATTCATAAAAGCAATGTGGTGTGGTGATGTTGCCTGCGAGGACAAGATTAAGGACGTTACAGGCGGAGTAAAGTCAAGATGTATTCCATTTAAAGAGGAGCATATCTCCGATGTTTGTGCCTGCTGCGGCAAACCTGCAAAACACCAGGTATTCTGGGGCAAGCAGTATTGATTCGGATAAATTTCGGTTTTGTAACGAACATATACTTTTTGGGCAATACCACACAATTAAGTGTAAGGTATTGCCCTTACAAAAATTGAACTTTACCGATAATCAATAAAGAGAGTACACAGACTCAGACAAAACAGGCGGTGAAATAATGCCAATCAATATACCGGAAAATTTGCCTGCGGCAAAGGTTTTGGAGAGTGAAAACGTATTTGTTATGACCCAAGAACGTGCAATGTCGCAGGATATACGTCCGCTTAAAATACTGATATTAAACTTAATGCCAACAAAGATTACCACGGAAACACAGCTTCTGCGGCTTTTGGGAAACAGCCCCTTACAGGTGAATATAGAGTTTTTGCAAATGGCAACGCATACATCAAAAAACACGCCGCTTGACCATTTAAGTTCATTCTATAAAGTCTTTGATGAAGTAAAGTTCAACAGCTACGACGGCATGATTATCACCGGTGCACCTGTTGAGCTGCTGCGTTTTGAGCAGGTGGACTACTGGGACGAGCTTTGCACCATAATGGAATGGAGTAAGCACAAGGTTTACTCTACACTGCACATATGTTGGGGGGCTCAAGCAGGGCTTTACTACCACTACGGTATACCAAAATATGCCTTTGACGAAAAGCTGTCGGGTATATTTTCACACAGGGTACTTAACGCAAAGCATCCCTTGATGAGGGGAATAGACGATATTTTCTATCTTCCCCACTCACGCAATACAGGAGTAAAAACAACGGACGTGCGTATACATGACAATTTAGAGATTCTGTCAATGTCAGACGAGGCAGGTGTGTCTATTGTTGCCAATAAAAGTGGCAGACAAATTTTTATGCTTGGACACCCTGAGTATGACCGTGATACATTGGCAAGTGAATTTTTCAGAGATTTGGATAAGGGTATAGACCCGCAAATTCCGAAGAACTATTTTCCGCACAACAATACGGAGCTTACACCAAAAATGCAGTGGAAAAGCTATGCGAATCTTCTTTTTATTAACTGGCTTAACTACTACGTTTATCAGAACACGCCGTATAATCTTTCCGATTTGATGTAAATGCGGTTCACTGTTTAATATGTAACCATAAAGTAATTTGGGGGCAAACCTGCTGACAGCGGTTTGCCCCTTGTTAAGTTCTGACCAAAACTTCATGTTAAATGCAGTAATATGAAGTTTTGGTCAAATTTTTACAAAAGCTTGCGGTTCTAATGCAAAACCTTGTTTGGCAGTCACAGCTGCCGAAACTCCCTTGCCTGAGAGCAACGGAGAAATATAATTGGTATCAGCTTTTATATAATGTCCGCAATCTCATAAATCAACTTCTCTGACTTTTCCCAGCCCAAACACGGATCTGTAATTGACTTGCCGTAGACTGTTTCCGTAGGTTTCTGATTGCCATCCTCAATGTAGCTTTCTATCATCAAACCCTTGACCAGCCTTCTGATTTCAGCATTTTGGTGCATACTGTGAATAACATCCTTACTTATTCTAATCTGCTCCATAAACTGTTTGCCCGAATTAGCATGGTTTGCATCAACTACTACCGCAGGATTAAGCAACCCTTTCTTTTGATAATCATCATTAAGCTTTGCCAAATCTTCATAATGATAGTTGGAAACTGTCTGTCCCTGAGTATTTACGCTGCCTCTAAGAATAGCATGTGCAAGCGGGTTACCCTTACTCTCAACCTCCCAGCCTCTGTAAATAAAGGTATGTGCTGCCTGTGC
>CAMWIZ010000172.1 GCA_947174455.1 uncultured Clostridia bacterium
TTTTTATAGTCAAGCAAAATAGCAAGATTTTTGTCAACGGCTTGCAAGCCGTTGACGCTCCTTGCTGAGACCGCTGAAGCAGGAGGAAAAAACCTCCTATCCGGTCTTTCCTTGGGTATTAAAAACTCCCCTTTCATTAGACCGTTTTATTGGTATATATTTATACCATAATATCTAATAAAAGAAGAGCAGTTTATATTGTTTACTGTTCTTTAAAAATACTGTCTTTGGCATTTAATAAAGGATCAAGAAAATACGATATTATACTACGTTCTCCAACCTTGATCTCTATCGTTCCTGTAAGCCCCGAAATAATGTCCATATTGTCGCTGTCTTCAAGTTCGACTATTACTTGATACGCATTTCCAACGTTTTCAACTGCATAAACTCCCGGACTTATACTCTTCACTTTTCCGTTTATAACACCATAATCCGAATACGGATAAGCATCCAATTTTACTCTAACCTCATCTCCCTGACAAATATTTGCTATATCTTTATTGTTTACATAAGCCTTAACTTGTAAAGGAATATCTCCGGGAATAATAGTGAGCACGTCCTGATATGAACTGACAATATCCCCCTCTGAATTTACAGTAAGCTTATAAACATATCCCGATACGGGCGAATAAATTTTGTTATAGTTATCCAATACATTTGCCTTTTGCAGTTCTGTTGACAGTGTAGACAATTCATATTTTATTGAGGAATAGGAATTGTTTAAATCACTCAGATGCTGAGATTTAAAATTGTCTATATTAAGTTCAGCATTGTCTTTAGCAATTTTCTTTTCTCTTTCTATATCAATCTGATTCTCAAGCAATTCGGCGTACTGCCCATCCCCCTCGTAGCTTTTCCGTTTATCTACTGCCTGCTCATATTCACTTTTTGCTAACTCCAGCGTGTTTTCAAGCATTTTTAAGGAATTGTTATACTCTTTTTCATACTCTATAATCGCTACAAGATAACTTTTACTCTCATCACCATAATTATCCAGTGAGATTTTATCTAATGTAACACCCGAAATTAACTTTTGATAAATTTCAACTTCATCATTCCTTACGGAAATCTCGCTTTTAATATTCGATATCTCAGCCTGTCTGTCCATTGAATACATTTCAATAAGTAAATCACCCTCATTGACATACTGTCCCTCCACTGCATTTATCTCTTTAACCGTTCCGGACGAATAAGCCTGAACAGATACAATGTCCCCCTCTGGTATGACGCTTCCCTGTGCAGTTACCACAACGTCTGTTTTGGCAATCATAGCCCATAACACCGTAAAAATAAGTAGTGAGAATATAGAAAAAATTATTATTTTACCCGCTTTATGTGCCGGTCTTTCTATGATTTCCAATATGTCCGGCATGAAGTCATATTTTAAATTATCGCTGCTATACTTACTATGTTTAATCATATACTCCGTTGCTTGACCGCTCATAAGATTATACCTCTCCCGCCTGTTGCCTTTGATATAAAAGATGATATATTCCGTTATGCCTCATTAGATTGCTGTGAGTATCATATTCAGCAAGTTTACCGTTATCTATAACCATTATTTTATCTGCATTTTTAAGTGTAGACAGTCTGTGTGCTATTATGAGGACTGTTCTTCCTTTGCATATATTATTGATATTTTTTTGTATTATGCTCTCAGACTCGTAATCTAATGCCGATGTAGCCTCATCAAATATCAATATCCTGGGATTGGAAATAATAGCCCTCGCAATTGCAATTCTTTGTTTTTGCCCGCCGGAAAGTCCTATCCCTTTATCACCTATAATTGTGTCATACCCGTTTGGCAATGCAGTGATAAAGTCGTGGGCACCCGCTGTAACAGCCGCCTGAATTATTTGTTCAGCAGTTGCATTCGGCATATTCATTGCTATATTTTTACTAACAGTTTCGGAAAACATATAATTTTCCTGAAGCACTACTCCTATCTGACTTCTTAGCCACAAGGGATTTACCAGTGAAATGTCAATGTCATCTACTGTAATTTTTCCGCTCTCCGGAATATATAATCTTTGTACTAATTTAGAAACTGTACTTTTTCCTGAACCGCTTCTTCCGACAATACCTATTACCTCCCCCTCATTTATGTAAAAAGACATATCCTTAATAACCTCAGGTAAATCGAGCTTATACCTGAATGTTACCTTGTCAAATTTAATTTTTCCTTTTATTTTCGGTAAATTGGAAAGGTTTGTTTCGGAAACAGCTTCAACGGGAGAGTTAAATATATCCCCTATTCGTTTAACGGAAAGCGAAGTTTGCTGATATTCCTGCCATAACTGAACTAATCTTAAAACAGGACCGGTAACTCTGCCTGACAGCATCCTAAACGCAACCAAAGCTCCCACCGTAAAACTACCGTTCATAACATATACTGCACCGAAAATTAAAATGAAAAGCTCAAAGATTTTCTGAATAAACTGGGCAATACTGTTTGAATTTGCAGATACCATAGAAGTTCTATAGCTTGCCTTAACATACTCAGCCTGAATATCACCCCATTCACTTTCAAACCTTTCCTCCAGTGCAAAAGATTTTATAGTTTGTACACCGTTAATTGTTTCAACTAAAAAGGACTGTGACTCAGCACCAGCATTAAATTTTTCGTCCAATCTTTTTTTGAAGATAGGTGTAATTATTGCAGAAAGTATTGCAAAAATAGGTATTGAAGCAAGCACTACAAACGTTAAAGGGACATTATACAAAAAGAGTATGACTATGTATACAATAATAAACAATAAATCTATAATTGTTGACAACGGTGTACCGGTCAAAAAATTACGTATACTGTCCAATTCACGCACTCTGGCTACAGTTTCTCCGACTCTTCTTGATTCAAAATATTTTAAGGGTAAAGCCAAAAGGTGCTTAAACAGCATTTAATTTAATATTACATCTATTCTGTTTGTTGTGTGAGTAAAAACATAGTTTTTTGCAATTCCCAATACTAATTCATAAATATAAACAACTGCAATACCAATCCCCAATGCACATAACGTTGACATACTGTTGTGCACTAAAACCTTATCAATAACTACCTGAGTCATAATCGGTGTTAAAATACCTAAACATTGAATTGTAAATATAGCGATAAAAACCTGTATAAACTGATTTTTAAACTTAAAAATAGTCGGAATAAACCATTTAAATCCGAATTTTGTCTCAGCATCAATTATTCCTTTTTTACTGAACAAAAGGGCAATTCCGCTATATTCCTTCTCAAATTCTTCTATTGTTATCATTTCAGGGCTTCTTTTATTAGGGTACAGCACCATGATCTTTTCGTCAATAATCTTGGCTGCTATAAAGTAATTGCCGTCATTATCCTTAACTACAATTGGAGAATTTATAGATTTTATGTCTTTAACCGAAATTTTCCGTATCTTTCCTTTTAATTTAAACTTACTGGCAATACTAATTAAAGCTACGTCATCAAGCGGAAACTCTTTTGTGGATTTAATATGCTCAATTTCCTGCTGTGACACCCTAATACTAAAAAATTTTAACATTATTATCAAACAGGCTAAACCACTGTCTAATCCCTCCTGCAAATTACTCCCCTCCATACTTTTTAGAAAAATCAGCAAAGTACAAACCAACTACGCAATTTGCACTTTGCTTCTGTTACAATATAATTATTGTTTTACCCACATCTGCTGCAAAACAGATTGTACACCAGCACTGTCCTGCTGAATTGCATTATTCCACGAAATATTATTATTTTCAGTATACGATGCCATATTTTCT
>CAMWIZ010000173.1 GCA_947174455.1 uncultured Clostridia bacterium
AATTAACCCTTAATCTCAAACCGGCGTGGCCAGAGCACACGACTTTGTAGCAAAATTCAGGAGGATTCAACGCATATGAGGATGAGATTTTTGCAGTCATTGGTTTATACAAGAAAGTTTATACGCACACAAAAAAAGGAAAGTCTTATCGCTATAATAATCGGAGTTATAATATCTGCACTTGTTGTATGGATAACAGGCGAGGATATGTTTACAAACTACGAGAGCACTAAAACCGGATTTTTTACACTTGTTTCTGCTTGTATTTGGATAGGAATATTCAACTCCATTCAGCTTATCTGCCGAGAAAAGAAAGACATCGTCAAAGACGAACTCGACAAAAGGCTTCACGCAACGTCGTACATAGCCGCACACTTTATATTTCAATTTTTCCTTTGCTTTATTCAGGCAATAATTATAATGGCAATATCCTGGTTTACAATTGATTTCAATGCTAATGGTGTTATTTTTGTTCACTCAATAGTGGAGTATTTTGTAACGATATTCCTGCTGATATATGCAGCAGACGCCTTGGCACTGATTATATCGGCAATAGTTCCAACATCTATTGTTGCCATGACCGTAATGCCTCTTGTACTTATTCTTCAGCTTGTCATGTCCGGTGTGCTTTTTGAACTTAGCGACGCTTCCGAGGTAGTTGCAAACATTACCATAAGCAAATGGGGTATGGCTGCAATGGGCTGCATAGGATTTTTAAATGACACAGATAACCTTCCCTCCAAAATACTGGAAAAGAACCCTACCTTGCCCCTACCGGAAAGAGAAATTGAAGCCATATATGAACACACTGCAGGACACCTGCTGTCTGTTTGGCTGATTCTTATAGGATTTATTGTTATTTCGTACATTTTAGCATCTCTTTCATTAAAGGCTACAACAAAAAGACTATCAAAATAATCTGTTCATAAACAAAACTAAGCACCAAACATTATCGGATAGATATGTTTGGTGCTTTATTTTTTGAGATTTCGTCAGCTGCGGCCGAGCCTTAAAAAAGACGACAAAAACTTTACATTGCCTTGCGTGACTTTCAATTTTACCGTTATTCGTTAGCTATCATTGCAGTACTTATAGATTCTCACACAGCTTTACCTATGCGTTCCCCCTGATTAACGGCAGTTTCTATACCGTCCAAACTATTCTGCCATATATCGTCATCTACTATGACTATATCCCTTTCTAAGCAAAGTATAACAGTTGAACCGCCAAACTCGAAATAGCCTTTCTCAACGCCTCGTTCTATCTTCGCATCTCTATTGGTATTTCTGATTTTACCAACCATCAATGCACCTACCTCCATCATAAGCACAGTACCAAAATGCTCACTTTCAAGCAGGTTATATTCCCGTGTATTTTCCCTATAAATGGGATACACATCGTTTGCAAGCGGATTAACTGTATGAAACACACCTTTCAGCCTTACAGGCTCTGACTGTATGCCGTTGTCAATAAAGCAGTAGTGATGATAGTCATCCACAGACAATCGAAAAAGCAACAGCACCCCTCCGCTGTACCGCTTTGCAAGCTGCTCGTCCTTCAGCAGGTCATTAAGTGAATACTCAGTGTTTTTAACAAAAAAACGTGAGTCTTCCTTTATACCATAAACCGTAAGCTTGCTGTCACACGGAGCGATTAAATGGTTAGGTGTCATGTCAATCAAACGTGCATCTTTCTTTATTCTCCGTGTAAAAAAGTCGTTGTACGATAAGTACCTTCTATCCTCGTACTCCGTCATATCAATGCCGTTGTTTTTTATAAAGGAAGGAACTGCCAATGATGATAAACGAGTACTTAGTACCTTTCCGCCAAGCTTAGAGACCCACGGTTGTACAAGCGGCTTGAGTACGCATCTGCCAACGGCTGTATTATAGAAAAAGGATAGAATTCCGCTTTGCGACGTATTGATTTTAATTATTTCACCCTTACGGTTTTTACATTCCATATAAAATACCTACCCTCTGTGGATCTTACAAACATCTTGAAAACACCACAATATACGCAATCGCCAGAACACCGCATAAAATCATAGCAATGTTGCCACGCTTACCCGGCTTTTTAATACTAAAGTCGA
The DNA here is from genome assembly GCA_947174455.1 of uncultured Clostridia bacterium. Taxonomy (GTDB): domain Bacteria; phylum Bacillota; class Clostridia; order Oscillospirales; family Acutalibacteraceae; genus RUG592. Next base: position 2,093 of record CAMWIZ010000173.1, read on the forward strand.
CTATAAACATAGTTCCCACCACAAGCATAGCTACTGCTAAAATTAAAGTAAACACCTTTTGCGTAACAACAAACTTAAATATATAAATAACCGGCAGAATTATAGCTATTGACGTAATGGGCAGACCATGGTAACAATTTGAGCCGTCATTTTCTACCAACAGCTTGTTGGTTTCCAAAACATTAAAATATGCCAAGCGAATCAATCCGCAAACACCGTAGTATGCGAGTATAATAAATCCCAGAGGACCCCTGATTCCGTGAGAGTATCCTATCGCAATAGGCAAAATTCCAAAGCAAATTAAATCGCACAGGGAATCTATCTGTATACCAAAAAGCTTTTCGTCATCGGTTCGATTACGTTTGCTTCTTGCCACTTTTCCGTCAAACATATCGCACAGCCCTGAAAATGCGAGGCACACCAAAGCAATTTTGCCGTGACCGTCAAGCACCTGTGTTATGCCAAATATGGATGAAAACAATCCCATGTATGTAAGTATAACTGTATAATCATAAAATCCTATCATTTTATCTTTCTCTCCGCTTTACTTTTTCTGCCTATAATAAAGTAGGCAAACACTGTCATAACAGCACTTACCAGCAGTTGAGTATAGTAGCTTAACCCCCTGTTTACAACCATTGCAGGAAGTGTTATTTCTCCAAATATCGGTTCAAAAATCTTCATAAACAAGCTTTCGCTAATGCCCATTCCTCCGGGTAGAGGAAGCATATCTGCCGCAAGCGAAATCATACCCTGCAGCCCCACAACAGTGACCGCACTGTCACCGTGAAGTCCAAAAGACAAATATACTAAATACGTTACAAAAAACATAACCGTTCTTTGAACAAGAGTAAGCAAAAATACATTTACAATAACAAGTCTATGTGTTTTGTAAAACTCTGCAACACTGCGGTAAGTTTTCATTGAGCTGCACAGACGCTTTTCCAGTCTGTCTGTATTCTTGACAAGCTTTATTTTACCAAGAGCCTTAATCACAGCCAATGCCATCTTTTCCGCTAAGCTGCTTTTAAATAAAGCAAACGCAATCAAAACAATAAATGCAATATTTAATACAATTCCAAGATAGCACCAACCCATTACGCCGTTCAAGTGCTTCATGATGATTGCAGGGCGAAAAATAAGTATAACCAATCCCCACAAAACCAACACAAGCTTATACGCCACAGTAACCACCATAAGAATTTGAGTGGAAACCGTCGCTGACAAATTATCTTTTTTCATAAAATATACCTGCATAGGCTGACCGCCCGATGCGGACGGCGTAACGCAGCTAAAGAAAAAGCCCACAAACGAGTATAAACAACAATGGCTAAGCCTCGACTTAGTACCAAGCGACCTAAACAGGTAATGAATGATTACAGATTCGCTTAATATAAAAATGAGTACACAGGCAGCACCAATCAGCCAAATTGCTCCGTTTGCTTCGTGCAGACTATCAATTATTTCACGCAAATCCTCGCCCTTGAAAATAGAATAAACGGTTACTGTAAATATCGCTGTTAAAAAAACAACATTAAGAAATACCTTCTTTTTATTCAAAAAAACCCTCCCAACAAAAACAAATACAACTATATTATAAGTTTTATATCGAAAATAGTCAATCCTTGTTGTTTAATATTAAAATTTGCCACTGTTCAGACT
>CAMWIZ010000174.1 GCA_947174455.1 uncultured Clostridia bacterium
TAAGTACAAACAATAATTTTATTTCATTATATATTAAAATATATATAATTAGCTTTTATTGATGTTCAGAGGCTTTTTATATTTGAAAGGACTTGCCTGAATGAACAGTTTGTTTGATTTTATTGGTTATGTGTTTGGTTATATATTATACTGGGCATATACTCTTATTCCTAACTTTGCTATTGCACTTTTGATTTTTACAATTATACTTAGAGGTATTCAGTTTCCGTTCCAGATAAAGAGCCAAAAGGCTATGGCGGGAAATGTACGGCTTCAAAGAAAGCAGCAGCAGCTTCAAGAAAAATACGGAAAAGATAAAAATAAGTTTAACGAAGAGCTGCAAAAGCTTTATGAAAAGGAAAACGTCAACCCTATGAGTGGCTGTATTACATCTTTATTACCGATGTTTCTGCTCATGGGTGTTTACTATACAATAAGACGTCCGTTGACCAATACTCTGCATTTGGCTGCAGAACATGTTAACGAAGCGGTTAAATATGTTATGGGACTTCCCGTTGTTGGTGCTAACATCAACAGTTACTACAGCGAAATTGAGCTTATTAACCACTTCAACAATATTAAAGATAATCTTACTATGTTCACAGGTGATGAGCTTGCTAAGATTGAACAGTTTGCAAGCGGGTTTAACCTTTTTGGTATGAATTTGCTGGAGTCTCCTAATGCACACGGTGTATTTTCAGTTTATATTTTAATTCCTATTCTTTGTTTTATTTCATATGTTGCTACAACTATGTTTTCTATGAGATTAAACGGCAACAATATGAATCAGCAGCAGGGCTGCATGAAGGCAATGTTTATTTTTATGCCGCTTGTGTCTGCATGGTTCTCTTACAGTGTGCCTGCAGCAGTGGGTGTATATTGGATTTTGTCAAGTGTCATCGGTTTTATTACTACAGTTGTTCTTCACAAAATATGCAACGCAGAAACCCTGACGGCGACAGACGAGGCAAGAAGGGTAGCACTGCTTGAATCAGAGGAAGCTCAGGTTAGAGCAGTTGTGAGAAAATATAACAGCACAAAGACTGCTAAGAAGCAGAAAAATAAAAAGAAATAAGATTTATTCTTATTTGGAGGTGGTACTTTTGGTACAAGAGGCATTTGGAACAGGCGAGAGTATTGAAGAAGCTCTTGATGTAGCCTGCAAGGAATTGGGTGTTTCCAAAGAAGATGCGGAGTATGAGGTAATTCAAGAGCCTGAAAAGAAAAAGTTTGGTATATTTGGCGGAAATCCGGCAAAGGTTAGAGTATTTATTACAGTTACTCCTGCACAGAAGGCTGTTGAGTATCTAAAATCAATACTTGATTGCATGGGACTTAATGATGTTGAATTTGAAGTAACAGAGGATGAAAAGACTGCGGAAATCAATCTAAAGGGTGAAGATGTAGGCTTTATAATCGGCAGACGTGGCGAAACCCTTGACGCATTGCAGTATTTGTCAGGATTGGTTGCAAACCATGTTGATAATTCATATTTTAGAATTACAATCAATACTGGTAACTACAGAGAAAAGAGAGAGGTTACTCTTGAGAATCTGGGCAGAAAGCTTGCATACAAGGCTGTAAAGACAGGTAAAAATGTAAATCTTGAGCCTATGAACCCATATGAAAGAAGAATTATTCATACGGCTGTACAAAAGGTAAATGGTGCTATTTCTTATTCTGAGGGTGAAGTGATGAACCGTCATGTGGTTATTGCTCCTGACCCAAAGAATCCCGTTAAGCCACGCAGAACATACAATAATAACAACAGACGTCAAGGTAACGGAAGAGGTTATAACAATAACCGTGACCGTGGCGGCTATAATAAGGACAGAGAGAGCTACAGTTATAACAAAACACCTTATAAGCAGACCTTTGAGCGTAAGCCTTATCAGAATAAGTATAACAAGCCTTCCGATGATGAGATGGTAACTACTTCATCTACATTCAGTCAGAGAAGTCCTATTGAGAAGGCGGGCTTGCCGTTGTTTAGCAAGATTGAAAAGAAAGGCGAGGAATAAGTGCCTTTTGATAGAAGCGAGGGCAGATGATGCCTTCGCTTCTGTTTTTATTATGGTAAATAATTGTAGTTGGCATAGTAACAAAATGTATTTTATTTAGATTTTATTCCTTGTGATTCGAGTAAGGTAAATCTAATATAATGAGTGATAAAGCATTTAATAATAGTTTATGTATGTGAGGTTTTTATGAGTAAGACTATAGCTGCTATTTCAACACCGCTTGGCTCGGGTGGTATTGGGGTTATTAGAGTTTCGGGCGATGATGCGTTTTGCATTTGTGATAGAATTTTTAAATCCTTAAACGGAAAATTGCTTTCTGATATGAAGGGATATACTGCTGCTTTTGGCAAGGTTTATGATGATGCAAATGTACTTGATGAGGTTGTGGCAGTTGTTTTTCGTACACCTCACAGTTATACAGGTGAAAATGTTGTTGAATTGTCATGTCATGGCGGTGTGTATATAACTTCACAGGTTTTGCGTGCTGTGCTTAATGCAGGGGCTGTTCCTGCGGAGGCAGGAGAGTTTACAAAAAGAGCATTTTTAAACGGAAAGATTAACCTTGCAGAATCTGAAGCAATAATGGATATTATTTCATCAAAAGGCAGAGCTGCAGCAAAATCAGCACTTAATATAAAAGAGGGCAGACTGAGAAAAGAAATAGATGTGATTAAATCTTATTTAGTTAATTCTGCTGCACATCTTTCAGCATGGGCGGATTATCCGGAGGAAGATATTCCTGAGGTTTCTGAAGAAACTCTTTTGAATAATATTGACAGTGCATTATTATCACTGGAAAAGCTTATAAAAGGTTATGACGTTGGCAAGGTTATTAAGGAGGGAATAGATACCCTAATAATTGGTAAACCAAATGTCGGTAAGTCTACACTAATGAATTTTCTCTCCGGCTGTGAGAAGTCTATTGTTACTGATATTCCCGGTACTACAAGAGATATTATTCAAGAAACGGTTACTCTTGGTAATGTTGTTTTGCTTTTGTCAGATACAGCAGGATTAAGGGAGACTGACAATCCCATTGAAAAAATTGGTGTTGATAGGGCAAAGCAGAGGGTCGAGTCATGCGGTTTAGTGCTGGCAGTTTTTGACGGTTCAAAACAAATAGATAAAGATGATACGGATATGTTGGAACTTATAAAAAATCAACCGGCAGTTGCAATTATAAACAAAGCAGATATTGATAATATAATTGATGTTAATTATATAAAAAAATATGTAAAGTCAGTTGTTAATATTTCTGCGGCAAAAGGTTTAGGATTGGAAGAGTTGATTGCTGCAGTTGAAAAAATCGCAGGTACTGCTGAATTTGATGAAAATGCTACTATTATATCTAATGAAAGACAGCGGAACTGTGTTGTTAAAAGCTTGGATTCATTAAAAGAGGCGAAGATTGCATTAGAATCGGGAATGACCTTAGATGCCGTTACTGTCTCTATAGAAGATGCTATTCAATCTATTTTAGAATTAACAGGAGAAAGGGCAAGTGAAGTAGTTGTACACGGTGTCTTTTCAAAGTTCTGTGTTGGTAAGTGATGATTGATTTTTAAATAAAAATAGTAAGTGATATTATTTTTAGTATGTGAAGGTTTTTTATTTTGACAATCTTCTTTTTTATATTCAGAGTTTTGTAAATAAAATGTTAGGTTATTT
>CAMWIZ010000175.1 GCA_947174455.1 uncultured Clostridia bacterium
ATAACAGAATACCTGTCATTTTATTTTTTGCCTGTTAGAATAAAATTTCTCTCAAAAAGATATTTGAACAATTACATAATTATAAACTCTCAGTGTTATATCACTCTCACCCCCACAACCGTTATATCGTCGTCTCGTCCCAGACGGCTGCCAATAGCAGCCTCATCTATTATGTCGTTAACAAGCTCCTGTATTTCATCACCCTCAAAGTCCCTAATCATTGCACCAATCCAACCGTCACTGACACATACCGCACCGTCAGATACCATAACTATTATGTCGCCCTCGTCAAGCTCCACATCATCATGAGAAAATTTAACATCTGTCAGTATTCCCGCCGGCAAGGACGTTGGCTCTACTCTGATAACTTTTCCACTCTTTCGGACAAAGGTCACAGGTGCACCCGCCTTCATAAGCTCGGCATTTCCTGAAAACAAATCAAGGCTGAGCATATCTACCGTGGCCAAAGATTCGTCACGGGACTTTACCATAAGTGCGGAGTTTGTAACACTCAGTGAACAGTCGTAACCAAGTCCCACCTTTGTCAGCTTTGACATAATACTAACTGCCATGCTCGCATCTACTGCCGCTCTGCCACCCGTACCCATGCCGTCACTTATTATTACTATAAGCCTGCCCTGTCCGTCGTTAAAGTAGTTGAAACTGTCACCGCAAAGTGTTCCGTTACCGCAAATATGCTGTGCCGTTCCAACCTGTACATCATACTTGGGTTTTTCCGTAAAAATCGCCCTGCACCTGTTGCCGAGTGCTGTTACCTGCGGCGGCTGAAGCCGTCTGCCGCTCATACGTGACACTTCTTTAAGCATAGTTCCCTTTTTCAGCAACTTTCTGTCATTATCAGCAACCTCCAGCTCAACTGTCATTCTGCCCAAACGATCTATTCTACAGCTGCACTCTATCGGTACAAAGCCGTTTGCTTTCAGCGATGCACATACTCGCTCTGCCGCTGCAATATCGTAGCTTTCAAAGCTTTCAAACTCAGTTTTTAACTCGCCCAAAATATCGCCCAAACCGCTGAACTGCCCCGCAACAACACCTCTTACCTGAGATACCCTTGCCTCTGCCGCCAAAAAGCTTCTGTAGCTGTCGTAATACTTATTTATTGCATATGCCATTTCTCCGCTTTTACAGCACTTACCGGAAAATATTTCTTTAACTTGACTGTCGCTTATCTCCCCTACACTCTCCAGTACAGGAGTAAGACTCTCAAACCTCTCCTCCTTCTTTTCTTTTTCATTCTGCCAGCAAAAAGCTCGCATACCGCATCTTGCACAATTTTCGTCAACCGCTCTTGTATATACATTTTGAATATTATCGGAATAATACTCTTTCATCTTCTCGGAAACTGCATTTACCGCTTGTGAAATACTCCTCAATGCCGTTGATGCAAAGTCAAGACGCATGATAACCGAACGCCTTAATCCCTCACTGTTAGCAGTATCTGTATGCGGTGTAACAAAGGAAGAAATTCTGTTGCCGATGTCCTTTGGAACAAAGAGAAAAATAAGTGATGCAATGATTGTTTCGTAAAAGACGCAGGCAGCCTCACCGGTAACGCCATTTCTAAGGGAAACTATACCGCTGCACACGGTAAATGCAACAACCGTCCCAACTCTGCCGACATAGGAAAAAAGTCCTGCCATTAAGCCGCCAAAGCAATAGCAGGCTGTTATGAAGTCAAACTCCCTGCCACCTATACCGAAAACAATTCCCGTTGCCGCACCACCAATGCTTCCACCTGCAACCGAGCCGTAATATGCACAGAATAAAACGGCTGTAACGGCAAGTATTCTGCCCAAAGAGATACCCGAAAGAGTAAGACTGTTGGCAGACAGCAAAAAAATACAGCCTGTCATAACAATACAGGCAATTTCCTGCTGATTATAAGTAGTAAGTCCCCTACTCCCTGCCGATAGTGTTATAGTTTCCGTAAAGAAATACGCACCAACAGCAGCAAGCAAAGCTTCAATCATACACATAATTATATCCATGCTGCCATTATATGAAACTGCTACCATAACTCCACCGGTGCAAACAAGCGGAACCATTGCAACCAGCGGTGCAAATATTTTGCTTGCGGCAAGTCTGTCCAAATCGTTGAGCATCCACCTAAGAGCAAATATTGTAACAACAGTTGCAACATACCTAAAGCTTCCGTGCGGATAAAGAAGAACATAACCTACAATAGAGCCAAGAGTAGCAGACAAAGCACCGCCAAAAGGCACTGACGCACAGAACGAAGCACCAAAGGGTGCATAGCTTCCAAAAACTGCACCATGGGAAACCACCGCACCGCACAGAAAATACACCGCCTGTAAAACAGCGGTACGATATGTACTTTTGGAAAATACCGCTGTAAAATCATTAAATCCCCTTAGCTGTATTGCCCGCATAAAACAACATCCTTTCTTTTTCTTTACAAGTACCGTCATAAGTCAAAACTACAAGCAATATTGTACCGCCAAACCACAAATAAAACTGTCGCAGTGCGTTGTCAATTTTTACGTCTTTACAAGAGAAATAAAGATTTTAGGGCAAGACTGAGGATTTCATCACTTGCAAACCGCCGAGCAAATCAGTATAAAGATATTGACCTTCAAACAATTATTTGATATAATTTTAAAAAATACGAAATCTGCCGCTGGGCAGAGAATGCAAAGCATTCATTGGTACATCGTTAAGCCTTAGAAGATGTATCGGTGGGTGCTTTTTTCGGGGGCTTTGCATAAATGAAAAAGAAGTACTTTAATCTAACTAAAACAGATATCACTTTATGGGGCATTTCCGCCGCACTTATTATTGTGTCGTTTTTTATTTTCGGAAAGGACGGTTATCTGACACTCACAGCATCTTTAATAGGTATAACCTCGCTCATTTTTAATGCAAAGGGCAACCCTATAGGTCCGCTGCTGTCGGTAGTGTTCAGTGTAATGTACGGTATAATTTCATACACATTTTCCTACTACGGAGAAATGGCGACTTATCTCGGCATGACTGCACCGATGTCTGTTTTCTCACTTATATCATGGCTGAAAAATCCCTTTGACGGTAGCTGTGCAGAGGTTAAGGTTAAACGTATAAGCAAAAGAGAATGCGTATTTATGGTTTTACTGACCGCTGCCGTTACAGTAAGCTTTTATTTTGTTCTGTCTGCACTTAATACGGCAAATTTAGTACCGAGCGTAATATCGGTTGCAACCAGTTTTCTCGCCGTCTATCTCACATTTAGGCGAAGTCCCTATTTTGCCGCAGCATATGCCGCTAACGACATAGTTCTGATAATTATGTGGGCAATGGCGGCAACGACCGATATCTCCTACGTATCGGTTATTATATGTTTTGTAACATTTTTAGCAAATGATATCTACGGTCTTGTAAGTTGGTTAAAAATGCAGCAAAGGCAGGAAAAGAGTGTTTCCTGCAAAAAAAGTACAGTGGCTGTATAACCACTGTAGCTTTTATTGTTGATATATCACTGTTTAATATTTTTAAGGAAGCACTGATTAAATATGGTGCTTAGATTGCGAAGTCGGATTTTCAGGCAAATTGGACGAAAATACCGCAGGAATACTGACGTATTTCAAGGGATTTGAGTTCAAGTTGACGAAAATCCGCAAGCAAGATGAGTGCCAAGCCCTCAGGCGGTATTTATTCAGGGGTTCCTTAA
>CAMWIZ010000176.1 GCA_947174455.1 uncultured Clostridia bacterium
GTGCATCACTCAGACAGTAATCTATTTGTCAGTTTAGCTTATTACAGACTTGATTAAGGTTTGAAGATAACCAATATAGGAACAAAAAAGTTATAGCGAAGCTTGCAAAAGTTTTGGTCATGCTTTTATAAAAGCTTGCAAGCCGACAAAACATCCTATCTTTAAGAGTTGCGGAGAGGGGGAACAAACAATCCCTCTCGCATTAAAAAAGTATAGGTGTTAAGAACCTGTTGACAATGGTTATCCACAAAGGCATCGAACGGCAATATTAAACACTTAGCTTTTAAACAACTAACAACAGCGTTTCAGAAAATAACAAAATCGCCCGACCTCCGCAATATTACGGAAGTCGGGCGGTTTTAACGTAATCATATAAATCACTAAATAATGTTTCTGATTCCCTCGCATATCTTTCTTGCAACAAGGGGATTATTCATTGTGTATAAATGAATACCGTCAATGTCGCTAACAAGCAGGTCGATAATTTGGCTTAAAGCATACGACATGCCTGCATCAAAGAGTGCTGCTCTGTTGTCTTCGTATTTGTTTATAATTCTTTGAAAGCGTGGCGGAAAGCTTGCACCGCACAGGGTTATCATTCGCTTTATTTGGGCGGCATTTATTACAGGCATAATGCCCGGAATAATGGGAATGTTAATTTCTGCAATTCTGCAATCCTCAATGAAACGGAAAAATTTATTGTTGTCAAAGAAAAGCTGCGACAGCAGCACCTCAGCACCGGCGTTGGTTTTGTCTTTCAAATTCTTTATCTCGCTTATTCTGCTGTCGGATTCGGGGTGACATTCGGGGTAACAAGCACCTAAAAAACAAAAGCTTCCTTTTGGCTTTAAATACGCAATCATATCAGATGCGTGCCTAAAATCTTCCTTTTCGGGATAATTCGGGTTTTTGTCACCACGGAGTGCAAGTATGTTTTCTATTCCCTCATCGGACAAAACCCTTGCAAATTCATCTATTTCCGATTTATCATAGTGAAGGCACGTCAGATGAACTACAGGTTCAACGTGGTATTCATACTTAATTTTTTTTGCAAGCTCTATGGTGCGATTGCAGTTGGAGCTGCCTCCTGCACCAAAAGTTACACTGATGAAATCGGGATTCAGTTCACACAAAACCGACAGCGTTTCATCAATATTTTTAAGTTCACTGTCTTTCTTCGGTGGAAAAATCTCGAAAGAAAGACTTTTTTTGGTGTTTTTGTATATATCGGAAATTTTCATAATATTATACCGCCTTTTTGTTATTATAGGGTAACACCGCCGGATCAGCACCTTGCGGTGTTGCCTTAAATATTTTAACGGTGTCAGTCGTTTTGTTTTCTTATCTGCTTTGCAGCTTTCACTAAGTTTTTAAGACTAGCCTCTGTTTCAGACATAGCCCTTGTTTTTAATCCGCAGTCGGGGTTTATCCACAGCTTATCCCCGTCAATTTTGCCGAGCATGATATTCAGCACGTTTAGAATTTCCTCAACAGACGGAACTCTTGGGGAGTGAATGTCATATACACCCGGACCTACTTCCGTTTCAAAATTATGCTCCCTTAGTGAATCCAAAATTTGCAGGTCTGAACGTGATGCCTCGAAAGTGATTACGTCTGCATCCATGTCGTCAATTGACGGAATTATGTCGGTAAACTCACTGTAGCACATATGAGTATGAATCTGTGTTTGTGCTTTTACTCCGCTGTGAGTAAGGCAGAATGCAGGAATTGCAAAGCTTAGATATTCATTGTACCAATCTGATTTTCTAAGCGGAAGCTTCTCTCTTAGGGCTGCTTCATCTATCTGGATAATGCGTATTCCGTTTTTCTCCAAATCAAGTACCTCATCCCTGATTGCCAGTGCAATTTGGGAGATGGATTCTCTTATGGAAATATCCTCTCTGGGGAAAGACCAGTTTAATATGGTAACAGGACCTGTCAGCATACCTTTCATAATCTTGGTGGTCAGTGATTGTGCATATACAGACCAATACACTGTTATCGGCTTCTTTCTGTACACATCGCCCCAAATAACAGGAGGCTTTACACAACGTGTACCGTATGACTGTACCCAGGCTTTTTCTGTGAACAGAAATCCCCCCAAGGACTCACCGAAGTACTCAACCATATCATTCCTCTCATATTCACCGTGAACCAGTACGTCTAATCCGATTTCTTCCTGCCATGCAACACATTCGGCAATTTTCGCCTTATTAAAATTAATATATTCTTTCTCCGAAATTTCACCTTTTCGGTAAGCGGAGCGGTTTGCCTTTACGTCATTTGTTTGCGGGAAGGAACCTATGGTAGTTGTAGGAAATTTAGGAAGTGCAAGTATTTCTTTTTGAATTTTCTGACGTTCACTTCTTTTTGGAAGTCTGATGTAGTCGCTGTCTGTTACAAGGGAAAGACGGTTCTTAACATCAGCATTTTCACAATTTCTGTTCTCTGCAAACAGTTTTTCATTGTTTTTGAATATTTCCTCAGAATGATAGTCTTTGCATTCTGACAGTGTTTTCAGCTCGTTAAGCTCAGCAAGCTTTTCCTCTGCAAATGAGAAATATGCAAGGTACTCATCTGACAGCTTTTTCTCATGCTTAAGTGTGTACGGAACGTGCAAAAGTGAGCATGAGGTAGAGAGTACAGATTTGATACCCTTTTTATTGAGTAAGTCCAAAATTTGCAGTGTTTTGTCATAGTTATTTCTCCAAATATTCTTACCGTTGACTAAGCCTGCAAACAAAAGCTTGTCCTGCGGGAAACCGTACTTTTCTATAAGCCTACAGGTTTCTTTTCCCTCAATAAAGTCAAGTCCTATTCCCGCAAACGGCATATTAATCAACTCGGCATAAATATCCCTTACATCCCCAAAATAGGTTTGGAGCAAAATTTTGCATTTTTTGGCATAGGGCAGGATATTGTTGTAGATTTTGCAGAAAAGAGCTATATCGTCCTTATCCATATCCTGCACAAGTGACGGTTCGTCAAACTGAATCCATTCAATTTGGTATTCCTCGCATTTCTCGATTAAAGCTTTATATGCGTTGATAAAATCGCTTAGGTAGTCATCAGCAGTCTTTTTTTCTGTATAACGGCATAGTTTGAGCATGGTATATGCACCGATAACAACAGGCTTTGTTTCAATGCCAAGGGACTTTGCCTCTGAATATTCATCCCACAGCTTGCTGCCGGAAAGCTTTATAGTGGTTTCGTCCTCCAATTCAGGTACAATGTAGTGATAATTGGTGTTGTACCACTTTTTCATTGCAAGAGCCTTTACGTCTCCGCAATCACCCTGATAACCACGAGCCATAGCAAAGTATGTGTCAAGCTCGGATAAACCGAGGTCTTTGTAGCGTTTCGGAATAATGCCCAAAAGTACAGCTGTATCAAGTGTTATATCGTAATGAGAAAAGTCGTTGCATGAAATATAATCTGCTCCCGAATTTTTTTGTGTAGTCCAGTGTACTTTTCGCAGCTCTTTTGCAGTTTCCAGAAGCTGTGCCGCCTCAATCTCTTTTCTGAAATATTTTTCTGAAGCAAATTTTAACTCTCTTAATGTTCCGATTCTCGGAAAACCGATAACTGATGTCTGCATAATATCCTCCAAATTAAGTGAATTTTATCTTTTTCTACATTATAATTGTTTTTAGAGGATTTGTATAATACATAAAAATATGAG
>CAMWIZ010000177.1 GCA_947174455.1 uncultured Clostridia bacterium
CCGAGATCTACACCTCTCTATTCGTCGGCAGCGTCAGATTTGTATAAGAGACATGCTTTAAGGTGATTTCAAAATGTGAAAATCTCAAAATTCTCCTATTATGCAACACAAAGCTTACAAACCTAAAAGATTTAAAATACAATACAGAGTTAAGAGTGCTTGATGTATATACGGGTAACCCGCTTAATGATATTTCTGATTTAGTATATTTGGTAAATTTAGAAACCCTATCAATTTCAAGTACAGAAATTACGGATATTTCAGCAATAAGTGAATTGGAGAATTTAACCTCCCTTGAATTATCAAACACTAAAATTTCTGATATATCTCCGATATCGAACTGTGAAAAATTGAAATATCTTAATTTGTATGGCAGCAAATTTTTAGAAGATATTCAGCCTTTAACTGTATTAAATGATCTTGAGGAAATAAGCCTTATTGAGACATCAATAAGCAATTATGAGCCTTTGTTGGAAATGAAAAGTTTAAAGAAAGTAACTTTGCCGGAAGAACAAAGGGATTTGCCTATTGTTGAAAAACTCGTAAGAAAAGGTATATCTGTGAAATTTATTTAGCTGTTTAAGATTATTTGTTACTGTATACACCTTTCACCTAATACAATCTACACGGGTTTGAACCCCACTTTTCCGGATTCAGTTCCCCATACTTGAATTAACAGGCGATGCGACATGTGTCAAAATTGATCCTTCCGTGGATATTAATGATCAACTGAAATCAGTATTACGTAATACTGGGATGCAAGTAACAGAAGAGGATTTTAATAATGCAGTTGTAACTATTCTAGGTGCTGCCGCTACGACAGCAGGTTTAATTATTGCTATTCTTGTTCCAGAACCTGCATCCACGGCAGCAGGCACAATTAAAGCAGCAAAATTTATAATTGGATCAATTGCAAATGTATGCACGTATTGGGGAGCACCATCAGCATTTACAACATTAAACTCATATTTGTCAAAGTGTGGATTTGAGCGTGCATTTACTGAAGGAAACGCAAACGTCACAATGTCAAAGTATGTTGGCATTGGGTTAGGAAATATTTGGGATGCTTGGGAGAATGCACCATATATATATTCTCAGTTATGCACGATAGAGGAACTGTTAATATAAGTATTTCTGATAAACAAATAATTGATTGGTGCAATTGGCATCTCGAGGATTAGTATGAACTATGTTATTGGAATTACCGCTTGTGTTCTGTTTATTTTATTGCTTATGTCCACATTGTTATTCTACAAAAAAAAGGTTAAGAAACAAACTGTTGTAATAACTATAATAAGTATCATTTGTTTTGTTGTTGGTATATTATGCTTAATTATACAATATCATTCAGATTGATTTATTTTAATTAAGTGTCAATAATAAAATATCTGGATATAACTAACATAATATTCTAATAAACATTAAATATTAGGTAGAGTGAATATGCACTCTACCTAATATTCCATAGCAAGTTTCTTTGGACTTAAAAAGCACGCAATAGAAAATGGAAATCTTTTATTATAGGTTCTTGTACTCCAAGTAATACTCTTGCAACCGAAAGCTGGGAAACGCGGGATAGCGAAAAAGCTTGGATTTAAGGTTGTATTGGTGGAAGGAAATCCACAGGATTACAGATCACGTGGATTTAAGACAAGCAATCAGTTAATATCAAAAATGTATGTATGCGTAAAAGAAAAAATAGGATGATATTGTTAAAAAGTTTTACGGTGGGATACACGTTGCCTACAAAAAACACAAGAAAGTTAGGGAGTAAGCCGTCTTTTGATTCAATAAAAATAACAACTATGTAATTGCATTTTCGGTTAATTGTGTTATAATCTTTACAGTACCTTTTTACAGTACCTTTACGGCGGTGATAAAGCTATGTCTGTTAAGTCGAATTGCGACTATTGCGTCAATTATTCGTATAATGATGAATACGAGTGTTACGAATGCCTTGTTAACCTCGATGAGGACGAGGTGTACCAATTTATACAGGGACAGTATAAAAGCTGCCCGTATTTTCGTATGGGTGACGAATATAAAATAGTTCAAAAGCAGAATTAGAAAACAAAGCCTAAGATTAGGAAAAGAATTTTAGAATAAAGAAATTAAAATAAAAGGAATTCAGAATGGATAATAAAATGTACAACAGGCTCGGCATATGCAATGAAGTGCTTGACTTTAGCAGTGCAATACTTGACGAGCTTTCAGAGAGATTTAAGGAAATTGATGAGGTTGCCGAATACAACCAGTGTAAGGTAATATCCGCAATGCAGGAAAACAGAGTAAACGCTACCTGCTTTGCGGCAACAACAGGCTACGGTTATGATGACGTCGGCAGGGATAATCTTGAAAAGGTGTATGCCTCCTGTTTCGGTACAGAGGCAGCATTGGTAAGACCGCAGATAACCTGCGGAACTCATGCTTTGGCGGTTGCCTTGTCGGCAATACTCCGTCCGGGTGACGAACTTCTTTCACCTGTCGGCAAACCGTATGATACACTGGAGGAGGTTATCGGAATCAGAGAATCGAAATGTTCTCTAAAGGAATTTGGAATTACATACGCACAGGTCGACCTTACCCAGGACGGCGGTTTTGACTTTGACGGTATACGTTCTGCTATAAATGAGCGTACTAAAATGGTCACGATACAACGTTCAAAGGGATATCAAACTCGCCCAACTCTTTCCGTTGCAAGGATAGGGGAGCTTATTTCTTTTGTAAAATCAATTAAGCCGGACATTATTTGCATGGTAGATAACTGCTACGGCGAATTTGTTGAGAAGACGGAACCGTCACAGGTTGGTGCGGATATGATAGTCGGCTCCCTAATCAAGAACCCCGGCGGTGGACTTGCTCCGATTGGCGGTTATATATGCGGCACTAAAGAATGTGTAGACAAGTGTGCAAACAGGCTTAGTGCTCCCGGTCTTGGACAAGAGGTCGGTGCGAACTTAGGCATAATGCCGTCGTTCTATCAAGGATTTTTCCTTTCGCCGACAGTTGTTTCCGGTGCATTAAAGGGGGCTGTATTTGCAAGCCGTGCCTATGAAAAGCTTGGTTTTAAAGTTGTTCCCAATTCCACAGAAAGCCGACACGATATTATACAGGCAGTCGAGCTTGGCTCTAAGGAAAGAATGGTTGCTTTCTGCAAGGGCATACAGTCCGCTGCCCCTGTTGACAGCTATGTTACACCCGAACCTTGGGCAATGCCCGGCTACGATTCTGAGGTTATTATGGCGGCAGGTGCATTTGTACAGGGCTCGTCTATTGAGCTTAGTGCCGACGGTCCTATAAGAGAGCCTTATGCAGTTTATTTTCAAGGCGGTCTGACTTGGTACCATGCAAAGCTTGGTATAATGATGTCTATACAAAAGCTCTACGAAGAGGGACTTATTGACCTGAAGCTTTGAGTCCGCATCGCATAAATACTGCTGCAGTCCTATAAACTGATAATTTATATAAATTTTTTGTGTATATAATGTTAAAACGTTTTATTTCATTGACTTTTTTTTGCACAAGTGATACAATAACACTAATGACTTTAGCACAGAATAAAAGTCTGATGCAGCTTAATTATATATTGGATTTCCCGGCTTGCTACGGAACCGACAGCGGTTTTGTGCCGTTTTTGGAACCGATACTCTTTTGTACCGATTCGCTGTAGACCGACGGTGA
>CAMWIZ010000178.1 GCA_947174455.1 uncultured Clostridia bacterium
ATTGTTATACCTACAGGTCAGCAGATCATTGCTCCGCTTCTTTTCGAGGTACGTGATAGTGATGTTATCCTTAATGCAAAAGGTAGCGATATACCTTTTGACAAGGCAATTACTAAAATCGATGGTAGTGCTGATTCTGATATTTATGATGAGGGCGACAATGGCACAGTTAAAGCCGGTTCAGTAGTTGAATATACAATCACAACTAAATTTCCTGCATATTATGAAGCAGTATCAGCTATCGACAACTTTACAATAACAGATGATCCTGCTGCAGGAATTGCGATTGACAAAACAAACAATTTTGAAAAAGTTGTAGTTAAAGTGGCATCTGTTACAGCAGTAGCAGATACAGATTATACAATTGCTAACGCTGGAGCTAACGATGCCGGTTTTAAAATTACATTTAAGGATGCATTTGTACTTGCCCATGGTGGAGAAGATGTTACAGTAACATTTGAGGCTAAAATTGATGCATCAAATAACGCTTCTTATGCCAACGGATCTACTTCGCATGTAAATAATGCTGAGCTTCATTACGATAATGACTTCTATACAAATAGCACCGATTCGGATACAGATGGTAGTGCAAGTGATACAGATAAGGCAACAGTTTATGAGGCTGAAATTATCGTAAATAAGACATTTAATGGTAATACTTCCTCCAAACAGACAACACTTCCAATTAATAGTACCGAAAATAAATCAGCTACTTTTAAACTTACTAGAACCGATGTTCCTGGCTATACTAAAGAAATAACAGTATCGGATAGTGATTGGGTTAATGGAAAAGGTTATCAGCTTCACTTTAAAGGTCTTCAGGCTGGTACATATAAACTTGAAGAAACAGTAGTTCCTGATGGTTATAAGAAGGCTCAAGATACTACAATAAAAATAACAGCTTCGAGCGACGGATCTGTTGTTACCTATAAATTTGATGGTAACACTTCTAATGAATATAATATTGATAACAAAAAAGGTACATCACTTCCCTTTACTGGCGGAATGGGTACTGTAATCTTTACAGTTGTAGGCATCGGCATTGTTCTTCTCGCAGGTGTAATGTTCGTCATCTACATGAAAAAAAGAAGAATTGAAGACTAATTTACATTGATTAACTCACTTATCCACTGGTGCGGCTTTGCCGTATCAGTGGGTTTTCAGAAAGGCTCGGTTAGTTCCGAACCTTTCTGAAAGCTTTTCGAAAGGGTGCGTTCAGTTTTGAATGATAAAATAAAAAAAAGAGTTTTGCCGCTTGTTGTAATGGCTCTTCTTTTTTTTGTCGGTATAGCGTCGATTTTGTACCCGCTTGTCGGAAATATTGTCGCAGTTAAGACTTCAAGCACGGTAATAGCTCAGTACGAAAACGAAATGGAGAATATATCTAATGACGAGTCTGAGGAGATTTTTAAAATGGCTCGTGATTTCAACGATAATCTCTTTAACGGTATTCTAAAAAGCTCTCAGGCGCGCTGTCTGAACCGTAACGATGAGATAATGTGCTACGTTGACGTTCCTTTAATCGGGGTATATCTTCCGGTTTATTACGGTACTTCCGACGATGTACTGAAAAAGGGATGCGGATATCTTGAAAATACCTCGCTGCCCGTGGGTGGAGAAAACACCCACAGCGTTATTGCAGGTCATACGGGTCTGCCGACTGCCGATATTTTTACAAAGCTTGACGAAGTAAACATTGGCGATGTGTTCTATATACATATATTGCACGAGGTCCTGGCCTACAAGATTGATAAGATAGGTACGGTTCTCCCCGACAGAACCGAAACTGTAAACATTGCCCCCGGTGAAGACCGTGTTACTTTGCTTACCTGTACGCCCTACGGAGTTAATGATCACCGTCTATTGGTGAGCGGAATCCGTACTCCCTATGACCCCGAGGAAGAGAAAGTTGTTGAGCTTTTACCTCAGTTGCCGCAGACATCGAACGATATTTCTAAAGATGTTGTGCGTCAGGTTGTCGTAATTGTGATAATTCTGATCATTGCGCTTATTGTATTTCTGATTGCCTGTGCAGTTCTTTGGATTGATAATGTAAAGCGAAAGAATGTAAATCACACTGAACCAAAGGAAGTTCAGGAGGAATAGTATGGACAGCATAAAAAAGCGTGTAAGACGCAGGTTACCGTTAGTGGCTATGTTTTTGATTCTGGTTGTGGGACTTGCGGTGCTTTTATATCCATATGCAAGCAACCTGATTTCTCAGTACACGGCACAAACGGAGATTTACACCTATGACACAGCTGTAAATAAGCTTGATACTACTGAGATTGACGATCTTTACAAACAAGCAGAAGATTATAACAAAGCTCTTCTGGAAGGCAGTTCTGAAACTCTTTCGTCTTTAAACTATGAAAAACTTCTTTCAGTAAGCGATCAAAAAATTCTTTCAGAAAGCGATGCAATAGGATATGTCGATATTCCTCAGCTGAACATTTATCTTCCGATTTATCACGGAACATCAGAAGATTCTCTGAAAAACGGAGTAGGGCATATGTACGGGACATCGTTGCCTGTCGGCGGCACAGATACACACTCGGTTCTTGCAGCGCATACGGGTATACCGACTGCGGATTTGTTTACATTTATTGATCGGCTTGTTATAGGCGATGTATTTTATATTCATGTACTTGGCAGGGTTCTTGCATATCAGGTTGACCAGATTAAAGTTGTTCTTCCTAATGAGGATGGTGATATACAGATTATCAGAGGCGAGGATTATGTTACGCTCTTAACGTGCACTCCGTATGGAATAAATGATCACAGGCTCTTGGTGAGAGGAACAAGGATTCCTTATACTGAATCCGATAACGAACAGAATGCCGCTCTTCAGAGTGTGCCAACAACTCCCAGGGAAGAGGAGAAGTCTCGTATTGAAACTATTCAAAGTATTCCCTATACTGAGTCTAACAACGAACAGAGTGCCGCTCTTCAGAATGTGCCGACAATTCCCGAGGAAGAGCAGAAGCCTCCTCTTGAAACTATTCAAGGTATTCCCTATACTGAGCTTTCCGAAGAACAGAGTGCTGTTCTTCGGAATACGCCGACAGCTCCCGAGGAAGAGGAGAAGTTTCCTATCGAAACTATTCTTTGGTTCTGGGGTTCAGTAGGAGTAATTTTTGTTTTTACAATAATTGTGTTAATATTGTTTTTGCCTGTGGGCAGAAAACGAAATAATAAACAGAGCAAATCATAAGCTGTGTGTGAATTTTGTACGTCGAGGAGATTATCATGTTTGTTATAACGCACCCAAAATTTCGACCGATAGACAATGTAATTTGTCTGGATGAATATGCTTGGGAAAACAAAAGCGATAAACCCATCCTAAAATTATAGAGACATGAAAATGGAAACGGCATCTTCCCGAATCTAATCGGAAGGATGCCGTTTTGCAATTTTGCCGTTACCATGATACAATATCAATTGATAAGTATTCAAAAAGGAAAAACAGATACTGTCTAATAACGTGGTTAATATATTATATTACACGAAAATTGTCAAGGACGGCATCATAGGATTCAATGGCACAGTGGCAAAGTTACTCATAGAACACAAATTGGGATATATCGAAATCTTCTTCCCTTGCAAGCTAAATAGAGGGTGTTTTTTGTAGAAAGAATACTCATGATGAATATTCAAAAAACTAAAATCACAATT
>CAMWIZ010000179.1 GCA_947174455.1 uncultured Clostridia bacterium
CTATTATTGGTGAGCCTGTAGTATACCCTGACGGAACGGTTATAATTCCTGTTTCAAAAGTAAGCTACGGCTTTGCGTCCGGAGGTTCTGACCTACCGACAAAAACGCAAAAAGAGCTTTTTGGCGGCGGCAGCGGTGCAGGAGTTTCCATTCAGCCTGTTGCATTCCTTGTTGTTAACCAAGGCGATGTAAAAGTAATAAACATGGAATTTGACGGTGCGGCTGACAGAGTTGTGTCTATGGTTCCCGATGTTGTCGAGAAGATAAGCGAGCTTTTTAAGAAAAAGGACAAGAAAGGCAAAAAAACAGGCAAATCCGATAAATCTGCGGCTGATGATGAAGATATACCCTCCGAAAGTGGCGAGGATATCAGCGAGGTTGCCGACGATGACGTAATTCATTTTTAATTCATAATACTAATCTCTGTTTAAGCCATTAAATAGGAATTAGTATATACATAAACCCGCCGGATATTGAGTATATTTTAGTATATATTTCGGACAGCTCCGCAAGGAAATGTCCAAAAAATTTTCAGCGGGGTGGCATATGAAAAGGATACTAAAAACACTGATAAGCTTTGCTCTGATTATTGCCGTAACAATCACCTGTGTGCCGATTGTTAGGTGTAATGCCGTTTCAACATCGGCATATGCCTATGCCTTGTACTGTGTAAACACAGGTGAATTTTTGGTCAGCTCTAACGGTGACGTTCAGCTCCCCATGGCAAGCACAACAAAAATTATGACTGCTATTTTGGGAATAGAGGCACTTCAAGCTGCTGATGAAGAAATGGTTGTCACCATGACACCCGATATGTATGCGGAAGGCTCGTCCATGTACTTAGCGGCAAATGACAAAATTCTTATGTCTGACCTTGTCGGGGGAATGTTAATGGTATCCGGAAATGATGCCGCAAATGCCATTGCACTGACTGTGGGAGGAAGCTTTGACGGATTCAGTAAGCTGATGAACAAGAAGGCTGAGGAAATAGGACTGAAAAATTCAGGCTTTGTAACTCCGTCAGGTTTGGACGCAGACGGGCATTACACCACTGCCTGTGACCTTGCAAAGCTTATGGCATACTGTATGGAAAATACTCTTTTTCGTCAAATTGACGGTGAACAGAGTATTACCGTTAACTTTATCAGTCCCGAAAATAAGACCGAAACCTACTATAATGAAAACCGACTTCTTAGGGAATATGAATACTGTGTGGCAGGCAAAACGGGTTACACATCGCTTGCGGGCAGAACACTTGTATCGTGTGCGGAGAAAGACGGAATCAGGCTTGTTGCCGTAACGCTTAATGACCGTGATGACTGGAACGATCACAAAAGATTGTTTGACTATGGCTTTGAGAATTTGTCTATGGAACAGCTTGATGTAAGCTTTGATGATTTAAGCATACCTATTGCAGGAGGCACAAAACAAACGCTTAACCTCGCTGTTGGGGAACAGCCGTCAATTTGTGTCAGTGATTTCTCGACAAATGAGGTGGAGATTTCATATGAACTTCCACGTTTTGTATATGCACCCGTAGCTGAGGGGGAAAGTATCGGCAAGGTGACTTATTATCATGACGGAATTTTTCTCGGACAATCAGACGTGACCTCCGCAGAGACCGTAGCGTACAAAAAAATCCCCACATCATTCACGGAAAATTTGATTAGCTTTTTCAAAACACTGTTTGGTTAGAACTTATTACACAAAAAATGTGGAACTGAACAAAAGGCACACTGGTAAAGCTGTGTATAACGTTTAATTTCGGTGCAAAATTTGGGAAAATACGCTTTTAAAGTTATTGACATATAGAATTTAGGAAAAAACTGTCGGCAGTACCGAAAACTGACCGATACGGACGTTTTAAAAAAAGGAGAGATATTGTGGCAGAGAGGGTTAGACTTCAAAAGCTCCTTGCACAATGCGGTGTTGCATCAAGACGCAAGGCAGAGGAGCTTATAGCAAACGGAAGTGTTAAGGTAAACGGTATTACGGCACAAATTGGCGATAAGGTAGATCCGCTTAATGATAAAGTTTTGGTTAAGGGCAAGCGTATCAGCACAGCCGCCAAAAACAAATATTATTACATTATGCTGCATAAACCGAGAGGCTATGTTACAACCATGAGTGACGAAAAAGGCAGAAAATGCGTTGCCGATTTGGTAAAAGACGTTCCTGCAAGGGTGTATCCCGTCGGCAGATTGGACAGAGAATCAGAGGGTCTTTTACTAATGACAAATGACGGCGAATTTGCCAATAAGGTAACTCATCCGGCAAAGCACGTTTACAAGGTATACAGAGTAACTGTACGACCGTCCGTAAATGAGGAACAAATTGTAACCATGTGTTCGGGTATGACTATTGACGGAGTGAAAACTGCCCCCTGTGAGGTTCACGTCGTAAGCCGTCAAGAAGGCAGAGTGGTCCTTGAAATAATTCTGCGTGAGGGCAGAAACAGACAAATCAGAAAAATGTGTGACCAGTTAGGACTGGAGGTTGCACGTCTTAAACGCATTGCAATAGGTCAGGTAAAACTCGGAATGCTCCCACAGGGAAAATGGCGAGATCTCTCCCCCGATGAAGTAAAACGGCTTACCGCACAGCCCAACACTACTATAAAAAGTTAATGTTAATTTTAAATAACAACAAAAAAAGCTTGACGAAGTGATTTTCGTCAAGCTTTTTCTTAATTTCTTTAAACAGCAGACACCTGCTGTGCATTTGTATCTGCAAGCTCGCTTTCCTTTGTCTTTGTGCAAAGCATTATAATCGTTGCAAGAGTAAGAACTATTGTCACCGCAAGTCCGCCCTCTAAACCGAAAGCCCCGCCATTCATAAGCGATTTACTTTCTACAGATACCATATTCATTATTGATTCCGACTTGCTCATACCGCTTACGCTTACCCCATAAAGGTTGCCCTGTACACAGTTCCACATTGAGTGAATTGCACAAACGCCCCAAATATTGCCACGCTTTAACATATACACAGCCGCAAAAACACCGAATAAGGTAAGATTGATATATGCAAGCGGTGAAACTCCCTGGTTGCTTGAATGAGCCAACGCAAATCCCACAGAGCTAATCAAAACGGCAATTGCTACAGGGATTCTTCTTGACAAAGATACCATGAAATATCCCCTGAACATAACTTCCTCAGCCATTCCCTGTATCAGCCAAGCAACAAAATACAGACCCAAAGTACCCCACGCAATGCTTTGAGTAAAGCCGCCAAAGGTTAACGCACCTGTTAAAAGATTTATTCCAACAGCAGCAGAAAACAAACCCGCACCAATGACTAAACCCACAAGATACTCACCAACAAAACCTTTTTTACGGAAACCGAGTGTTGTAAGCTTTCTTTTTTCAATAAATCTGCAATACACGAACACAGTAGCCGTCATGAGAGCAGTTGCAAACAATGTCAAAATTGTCAAGCTCTCAGGCAGTGCGGCAACAACCTTCATTACACCCTCAGACAAGCCGTTAACATCTATTTCTCCCGCAGAATATTGGCTTACCAATTCTTTATATTCGGGACTGTTGAGTAAAAAATTGATATAAGAACCGGTCACCGGTATGGCCTCAATTATTGTTGCAATAATAAATACTATTATGAAATAAGAATACTGAAAAGAAACTTGAAGAACAAGAAA